>NZ_BAOX01000007.1:0-48709 GCF_000813105.1 Rhodococcus sp. BS-15
TCCTCCTCGCTGGCGCGTACGGCATTGTCGGGTCTCGACCAGAATTTCCTTGGCCCGGGTGTCGAGGACGTCGATCGGGGAAGGCAGCGAGTGCGGCCGGGTCGCTCGGGTCGATCTTCGCCACGGCCTCGACCTCGGCTGCAACGCGGGCCTTCTTGCGCCGGGACGAGTAGACGACGGCTCCGCCACCGGCCACGGCCAGTGCGCCGACGCCGATCAGCAGTGGTGCCGACGAGCCGCCGCTGCCGCTCGAGGCGTACGCGTCGCCGAGTGCACCGGCTGCCGCAATGGCGGCACCGGACCAATCTTCCTCGCGCAGTGCAGGTTCGACGTCGTCGACACGGATCGAATCTTGCTCGGAGGTGGTGACCTGAGACAGTCCGGTGTTCACACCGAGGTAGTACGAACGGTCGACGGTCGCCACGGCGAGCAGAACGTCACGCTGACCGAGGTCACTTCTCGACGCAGTTTGCTCGGCCCAGTCGGCGGCCGACAGGTTGTCGAAGTCCGCGACATAGGTGACCCACAACCGGACCTGGCTGCTGCCGTACAGGTCGTCGATCGAGGTCTGCACCTCGGCGAGTGCATCGGGGTCGAGTGCCTGGACGTTGTCGGTGATCTGCGTGGCCAGCCGCGAGGGAGCCTCTGCGGATGCAACCCCCGGCGCGAGCAGGACCGCTGCGAACAGGGTCAGGGCACCCACGGCGGCGAGACGACGAAATCGATGGACCGAGCTTCGGACGGCTGACTTTCGAACGACTGTGGCGCTGCTGTGCCGCCGGTGCTGGACTGCCATGCACTGAAATCTACCGGCTGGGCGGCGAGGAGATCGAGCAGGTCGATGCGGATGCATGACAGTTGTCACCTCGCAATCGTGACGGTCGAACGAGGTCGGAGCCGCTCGGTCGCAGCAGAGTGATTCCCATGACCACAACCAAGGCAGTCGAACTGCGAAACGTCACCAAGACCTACGGCTCGGTCCGGGCGGTCGACGGACTCAGCCTGTCCATCGAACCGGGCGAGGTCGTCGCATTTCTCGGACCGAACGGAGCGGGAAAGACGACCACCATCGACATGATGCTCGGCCTGGCAACACCCACCACCGGCTCGGTGTCGGTGTTCGGGGGAACGCCCGCCGACGCGATCGCCCAGGGCCGCATCTCGGCCGTCATGCAGACCGGCGGTCTGCTTCGCGATCTGACCGTCCGCGAAACCGTCGAGCTGACGTCGGTACTGTTCGCCCGGACTCGGTCGGTCAAGGAGGTTCTCACCCGGGCCGGCATCGCCGACATCGGAGATCGCCGAGTGGCAAAATGCTCCGGCGGGCAGCAGCAGCGACTGCGATTCGCGCTCGCACTGCTGCCCGATCCGGATCTGCTGGTACTCGACGAGCCGACCACCGGCATGGACGTCGAGGGGCGTCGCGACTTCTGGAACGCCATCCGCCAGGACGCCAGCACCGGCCGAACGGTGCTGTTCGCAACGCACTATCTCGATGAAGCCGACGCGTACGCGGACCGCATCGTGCTGGTGCGGCACGGCAAGATCGTCGCCGACGGCAGCGCCGCCGAGGTGAAGAACCTGGCGGCAGGACGCACCGTCACCGCCACGCTGCCCGGCGTCGACCAGTCGATGTTGCTCTCTCTGCCAGGAGTGGACCGCGTCGAGACGCGCGGCGATCGGGTGATCGTGCACGGTCGCGACTCCGATGCAGTGGCCCGATACCTGCTCAACGACGCGCACGCGACCGATCTGGAAATCGTCTCGCGCAACCTCGAGGACGCATTCCTCGCCCTGACCACCGATTCAGAAAACGACACAGCCGAAAACGAACTCGCCGGGAGCATCCGATGACCACGACCACGCCGTCCACGACCACCCGCACACCTGCCAGAGCTGTTGCCTGGGGCGGCTTCTCGCCCACATTCCTCCGACTCGAGATCCGCAGGCTCTTCCGGAACAAGCGAACTCTGATCTTCACCTTGGTGATGCCGCCGGTGTTCTTCGTCATCTTCGGCACGCAGTCCGACTACCGGACCAATTACCCTTTCGCGCACGGAAACGTCACCGGCTACATCGCCATCAGCATGGCCGTCTACGGCGCGATGCTCGCCACCACCAGTGGGGGAGCGATGGTCTCGGTCGAACGAGCTCAGGGGTGGAGCCGGCAGTTGCGGTTGACCCCGCTGAAGCCCGTCGCCTACATCGTCACCAAGGTCCTCGTGGCCATGACGATGGGTGCAGCCTCGATCGTCGTGGTGTTCGTCGTCGCGAAGTTCCTCGGGGCGGACATGCCGATCTGGGTGTGGATCGTCAGCGGTCTGATCGGCTGGATCGGCTCGGCGGTGTTCGCCGCATTCGGACTGTTCATGGGCTACCTGCTGCCGTCGGAGAACGTGATGCAGATCCTCGGACCCGTGCTCGCGTTCCTGGCGTTGGCGGGCGGACTCTTCGTTCCTCTCGGTGACAGCGGCTGGTTCCCGATGCTGGCCCAGTTCACCCCGCTCTACGGGCTGGCCACCGTATCCCGGGCCGCGTTCGCCGGGACCGAAACCGGAACGTTGCTGATCGCCGTGATCAATCTGGTGGTCTGGGCGACGATCTTCATCGCCGGCGCGGCGATGCTGTTCCGGAGAGACACCACGCGTGCTTGAGACCGAAACCGCTGATCGTGTCGCCCACAGGGATACCGTGGGCGACATGACCACGTTCACCGCCGACCTGCCGGAGGGGCGGGTCTGGCGGTTCGGCTGGATGTTCGGAGCCATCTGGCTGATCTACCTGATCTACCCGCTCAACGAGATTCTCGCTCTGGCCTCGGTGGCGGAACGGGTCGCCGGGATCGTTGCGATCGTCTGTTTCGGTGCGGTGTTCACGACCACCTTCTGGCGTTTCCGCAACGGCCATCGTCGAGGGAATCCGTTACCCACGTCGCAGGCATGGATCGCGCTCGGGGGGATGGTCGCCCTGACCGTCGCGATGAGTGCCCTGGTGGGAACTACCGGCTTCGGCGCCACCGTCTACATTGCCGTCCTGGCGATGATGACCCTGCCCGTCCGACACGCGTGGACGTTGGTCGCGGTGATGGTGGTGATCGTAGAACTGGCACCGCGCCTGATCTCGTCCTGGGTGCCCGACACCTTCTTCGCATTCCAACTCCTGATCAGCGCGGCCGCGGCATGGGGAATCACCCAGGTCTTCCAGCGCAATCACGAATTGGCCGTGGCCAGGCAACAATTGGCAGATCTGGCCGTCGTGGCCGAACGCGAGCGCATGAGCCGGGACGTGCACGACATCCTCGGCCATTCCCTGACCGTCATCACCGTCAAGAGCGAACTGGCCGGCAGGCTCATCGAGATCGACCCCGCCCGAGCGGCCGTGGAGATCGCCGAACTGGAAACCCTTGCCCGGCAAGCACTTGCCGATGTGCGCAGCACCGTCGGGGGCATGCGGCAGGTCGACATCGGATCCGAATTGGCCAGTGCACGAACGGCATTGAACGCTGCGGGAATCGACGCCGATCTTCCCGGTGACGCCGACGTGGTGCCACTGCGGCACCGAGAACTGTTCGGTTGGGTGATCCGGGAAGCGGTGACCAACGTGGTTCGACACTCGAGCGCGCGACAGTGCCGGGTGACACTGACGGCATCGAGCATCTCCATCGTCGACGACGGAGTGGGACCGGCAGACAAGCAGTCCGGCGGCAACGGTCTACGTGGGCTGGGTGAGCGAGTGGCTGCCGCGGGTGGTGCACTGACGATCGCCCGGGTGCCGACCGGTGGGTTCAAGGTGGAGGTACACGGTGAATAGGACTCAGGCGCAATGACGATCACACTGTTACTGGCCGACGATCAGGCTCTGGTGCGGGGTGCACTGGCAGCTCTGCTGGGGCTCGAACACGATCTCGACGTCGTCGCCGAGGTGGGACGCGGGGACGAGGTTGCCGCTGCCGTTCTCGAACATCGACCCGACGTCGTCCTGCTCGACGTGGAGATGCCCGGCAAGAACGGTATCGAGGTCACCGCCGAACTGGCGCTCGTCGCCCCGCAGTCGAGAGTGCTGATCGTCACCACGTTCGGGCGACCCGGCTACCTGCGACGCGCCATCGATGCGGGTGCGTCGGGTTTCGTGGTCAAGGACACCCCCGCCAAGCAACTGGCCGACGCCGTTCGCCGCGTACACATGGGGCTTCGCGTGGTCGATCCGACGCTGGCGACGGAAACCCTCACCGACGGTGTCTCTCCACTGACGGCCCGAGAGCAGGAGGTTCTCCGCGCGGCTGCCCGGGGCGGGACGGCAGGATCCATCGCTGCTCAGGTCCACCTCTCGGAGGGCACGGTACGCAATCATCTGTCGTCGGCGATAGGGAAGACCGGCACCAGCACCCGGGCCGAGGCGGTCCGAGTGGCCGAGGATCGAGGGTGGCTGTAGGCCGTTCGGGGCGCGCCGTGACCATGCCGTCGAGCAGGCCTGGCAAACTCGAGGGGTGAATTCAACTCTCGACCGAGATTCGTACGGCGATCCGTACGACGATCGGTATGCCCCGGACCCCGGTCCCGAGCGCCTGGGCTTCTTCGGAACGCTCGGACGCTGGACCGGTCGGCTGGTCGCGGGAGTGGTGCTGATGTCGTTGGTGCTGGTCGCGGGAACAGCGGTGCGGGTATGGCAGGTGGCGCGCATCGACGACTATTCCAAGGCGGACGCCATCGTTGTGCTCGGTGCTGCGCAGTACAGCGGTACACCCTCGACGGTGTTCGAGGCACGACTGTCCCAGGCCGCGTCTCTGTACGAGCAGGGAATCGCCCCCGAGATCGTCACCGTCGGCGGCAAGCAGGAGGGCGACCTGTTCACCGAGGCCGCGTCGGGCCGCAACTATCTGATCGATCAGGGAGTTCCCGCCGACGCCATCATTGCCGTCGAGACCGGCTCGGACACTCTTCAGAGCATCGAGGCAGTGAGCAACACACTGCGCGAACAGGAAAAGTCGTCGGTGGTGTTGGTCAGCGATCCGTGGCATTCACTACGCACCCGCACCATGGCGCGCGATGCCGGCCTCGACGCCTGGACCTCGCCGACGCGCACCGGTCCCGCCGTCTACACCAGAGAATCCCAGGCACACGGGATCGCCAGGGAGACGGGCGCTCTGCTGTGGTACCAGCTGACCCACTTCACCGCGGACTTCTCCTACACGGCAGGCCAGTAGATGACCGGCACATACTCGGCTCACGACGTCGAACGATTCGTCACCGAACCTCCCAAGACCGCAGGACTGCGGGCCGGGGCAGACAACGCCTCGCATCGAAGCGCCTTCGCGCGGGATCGAGCGCGCGTGTTGCACTGCGCCGCACTGCGCAGGCTCGCCGACAAGACACAGGTCACCGGCCCGCGAGACGGAGACACCCCGCGCACGCGCTTGACTCACTCGCTCGAAGTTGCGCAGATCGGCCGCAGCATCGCCGAGGGTCTCGGCAGTGATCCCGATCTGGTGGACCTCGCCGGACTGGCGCACGACATCGGCCACCCGCCGTACGGACACAACGGTGAACGCGCCCTCGACGAAGTGGCCCAGGATTGCGGCGGGTTCGAGGGCAATGCGCAGAACCTGCGCATTCTCACCGGACTCGAGCCGAAAATTCTCGATGCCGACGGCCGCAGCGCAGGACTCAACCTGACGCGAGCCTCGCTCGATGCCGCCACCAAGTACCCGTGGATCAGGCCCGCCCCCGGCGCGAAATTCGGTGCCTACGACGACGACTCCGCCATTCTGGGCTGGGTGCGTGACGGCGCTCCGGACAAGCACAAATGCCTCGAAGCGCAGAGCATGGACTGGTCCGACGACGTCGCGTACTCGGTGCACGACGTCGAGGACGGCGTCATCGATGCTCGAATCGACTTACGGGCGCTGTCCGATCCGATCGAGCGACGCGCCCTCGCCGAACTCGGCGTGTCGGAGTTTCGCGGACTCGATGTCGAAGAATTGATCGAGGCCGCAGATCGCCTGTCGAGGATGCCCGTCGTCGTCGCGGTCGGACGCTACGACGGAACTCTCGCCGCTTCCGTAGCGCTCAAGCACATGACCAGTGAACTGGTCGGCCGCTTCGCCACCGCCGCCATCGAGGGCACCCACGAGAAGTACGGCACTGCGCCCCTGAGTCGCTACGACGCCGATCTCGTGGTGCCGTCGATCGTCGGTTCGGAGGTTGCGCTGCTCAAGACCATGGCCCTGCGGTACGTGATGTCCGATGCAGGGCACAAGATCCGGCAGGAGCGTCAACGCGACCGCATCCACCGCGTCGCCGAGTGGTTGATGCGCTCGGCTCCGGGCGAACTGGACCCCATTCTGGTGCCCGCTTGGCAGCGGGCGGGCAGCGATGCCGAACGGACCCGAGTGGTGGTCGACCAGATCGCGTCGTACACCGAAAGTCGACTCGAACTGATCGACAAGCGTTCGCTCGGAGCTCAGGCCAGCTGGGGCTGACCGCGCCGCGACCGAATGTGGGTGGGTCCGGATCGGGACTAGACTGCCCTTCGTGGCCGGCCGAATTCCTGAACGCGACATCGCCGCCATTCGCGAACGCACACGGATCGAAGACATAGTCGGCGACTACGTCTCTCTCAAGCGCGCGGGCGGCGACTCCATGAAGGGGTTGTGCCCCTTCCACGACGAGAAGTCTCCGTCGTTCCACGTCCGCCCCAATCACGGTCACTATCACTGCTTCGGCTGCGGCGAGGGCGGTGACGCCTACTCCTTCCTCCAGAAGATCGAGCACATCTCCTTCGTCGAGGCCGTCGAGCAATTGGCCGACCGGTTGAACTACTCGATCTCCTACGAGGGCGGAGGGCCGTCGGTTCAACGTGACCGCGGCACCCGAGCGCGCCTGATCGCTGCGAACGCGGCAGCGCAGGAGTTCTACGCGGGCAGGCTCAGCGGCCCTGACGCCCAGGCTGCGCGGGACTACCTCACCGAACGCAACTTCGACGGGCACGCTGCCCTGGCCTACGGCTGCGGGTACGCACCCGACGGCTGGGACACCCTCACCAAACACCTGCTGGGCAAGGGCTTCGAGGCCAAGGAGATCGTCGACGCGGGGCTGGCGACACCCGGCAAGCGCGGAACGCCGATCGACCGTTTCCGGCGGCGTCTGGTGTGGCCCATTCGCAGTCAGAGCGGCGACGTCATCGGCTTCGGCGCACGCAAACTGTTCGACGACGACACGATGCCGGGTAAGTACATCAACACCCCGGAAACCATGCTGTACAAGAAGTCTCAGGTGCTCTTCGGCCTCGATCTGGCGCGCAAGGAGATCGCGAAGTCGCATCAGGCCGTCATCGTCGAGGGGTACACCGACGTGATGGCGATGCATCTGGCCGGCGTCAAGACTGCGGTGGCATCCTGCGGAACCGCATTCGGCGAGGATCACCTGGCAATGCTGCGCCGACTGATGATGGACGACAGCTACTTTCGGGGCGAAGTGATCTACACCTTCGACGGAGACGAAGCCGGCCAGGCCGCCGCGATGAAGGCGTTCGAGGGTGATCAGAAGATTGCCGGACAGACTTTCGTCGCAGTCGCTCCGGACGGAATGGACCCGTGCGATCTTCGCTTGAAATCCGGCGACAACGCCGTTCGCGATCTTGTGGCCAGGCGAACCCCGATGTTCGCCTTCGTCGTGAAATCGCTGCTCCGAGAGCATGATCTGGACACACCCGAGGGGCGCGTCGAGGCGTTGAAGCGAACCGTTCCCGTGGTCGCCCGCATCAAGGATGCGTCGCTTCGGGACGAGTACGCGCGGCAGCTCGCCGGCTGGACCGGGTGGGACGACACCGCGATGGTGCTCGCCCGCGTGCGCGACGAGGCGAAGAAGGGTGCCAGGGGCGACACGAGCGGCAAACGCGTTCCGTTCGAGAAGCGGCAGGCAGCTCCGGTGGAGGCCCCCACGGGTCCTCCACGTCCCAATCCCACCGATCCGTCTCTGTGGCCGCAACGGGAAGCGCTCAAGGCGGTACTGCAGATGCCTGCGATGGCAGGCACGGTGTTCGATTCGCTTCCGCCCGAAAGCTTCCATCACCCGGCGTACTCGGCTGTGCGCGACGCGGTGGCCGCTGCCGGCGGCACCGCTGCAGGACTGGGCGGAGGGGAGTGGGTCGACGCCGTCGCCAAACAGGCCAAGGACGCCGTAGTCGTGTCGTTGGTCACCGAGTTGGCCGTCGACCCGATGCGCGTGGCCGACGACGCTCTCACCCGCTACATCTCCGGCGTACTCGCACGGCTCCAGGAAGTGTGGGTCGGCCAACAGGTGGCCGAGCTCAAATCGAAACTTCAGCGCATGTCACCGGTGGAGAAGCCCGACGATTACAACGCGTTGTTCGGCGACCTCATCGCCCTCGAGCAGTATCGCCGCAGTCTGCTCGAGCTCGCCGTCGGAAGTGTGGCCGAGGTCGGTTAGCGCCGCAGCTGATCGCGGGGAACGAAGACCTGGGTCTCGTCGTCGATCGGCTTCATCGGCTCCAGTCGTGGCTGAGTGTTCAGGGAATCGGACAGCTTCTGACGGCCGACCTCGATCGCTTTCTTGGTGGCCGGGCTCGACGCGACGGCGCTCGCAGTCTTGCGAATTTGCTCGTACCGGCCACGTCCTGCCTTGGCACCGAGCACATACGCAGCTCCAGCCGCCAGTACCAAACGAATCATCAGTAGGTCCTTCCCTAGAGCGTGCGGCTGTTCTTCCATCTTGCCCGACGAACCTCGAGCAGGGCGATTTGGTACTCGGCAGGGGGTGTGCGCTATTGTTTCCAACGGCTCGCACGAGAGTGTGACGCCGCGAGGTAATCCCCCATAGCTCAATTGGCAGAGCATTCGACTGTTAATCGAAGGGTTCCTGGTTCGAGTCCAGGTGGGGGAGCGCAAGAAGAGCCCTTTACCTGCCAGATCAGGTGAGGGGCTCTTTCTGTTTCAGGCCGAAGGTTGCCGAACTCAACACGTATCCAACACTTTGCCGCTCTGACGGTGCGAAAGTGTTGAGTGCTTCGGTCATGTCCGGTGCCGAGTTCATCCGCCGGATGTAGTGCGCTTCCGTCACAGCGGTGTTGGCGTGGCCGAGCTGAGCCTGCGCCGCCTCCACTCCGTACTAAGCCTTCACGAGTGTCGCCACGGTCCGGCGGAAGCTGTGGGGTGTCACCCAATCGAAGTGCATGCCGAGTGCACCTCGCGGCCACCCTCGAACGTTGGCAGGCGAGACCCAGTTGCCGGTTAAGGTGACGGAGATGGCGCCGTTCGGGGTGTTGAACGTGAGGGCCTCTCGGCGTCGACCGAGGATGTCCACGGCGAATTCCAGGATCACAATCGTCAGCGGGGGAGCGTCACCCTTGCGGTGGGTGCCGGCTGTTCGACTGGATCGGCGTGGATGACTCCAAGTTGGATCGGGTCCTTGTTCGTGCGTGCCTGCGAGAGGGGTCTTTGGGTCCCGGTCCACGTCCAGCCATCGTGATCGCCTCCTTGGAGTCGTCAGTCCGTGCAGGACGCCGCCATGAAGTTGCTCTAACACCGAGGGGCTGCTGGAGTTCCCAGACCCGTAGAGAGCCTCAGCCTCTATGCCGACCGTAGGAGCTGGTGCTGGTGTGGCTAGGAGAGGGGGTGGTGCCCACGGTGTGGCGCTGTCGACGTGTCAGTGGTTCTACATAACCTGAGGTGATGAGACCTGACCTTGCTATCGAGAAGCTCGAAGCCCTGAAGAACGTCGGTCACGATGTAGCTGATGCCCCAAATCACTGGGCAAAGATCGGGAGCTGGCGAGCGAACATCAATGAGGTCGTTGGTCGAGCGCTTGGTAAGGACCACGCTCTACTTGAGCGACTAGAGCACGCTTGGAGATCAGGTCCGATGTATGGCGATTACACGGAAGTTGACCTACTCCACATGCGACTTGAGATGGTCGAGCAGACTCGTCAGTTGATCGCCTCAGCGATCTATGCACTCGGACTGGCCGCAGAAGTCGATGAACCCGTAGATGAAAGCAGTTTCGATCCCGAGCTGTGGGCGCACGTTCGTGGTCTGGTCGACGCGGGTGATTGGGGAAAGGTTGCGACGCAAGCCGCCGTGTTCACCGAGGACAAGGTGCGCAAGTGGTCGAACCAGGACGGCGCAGTCGTGGGAAAGAACATGTACGCACACGCGCTGAGCAATGCAGGGGAATTACGGCTGGGCGCGCAGTCGAACGAATGGGAAGGCTGGCGCAACCTGGGCATGGGGTTCGCACAGGCCACCAGCAACGTGGACCGGCACCACGTCCAGATACGTCCGGATCTGAAGAGGTACGCAGTGGGCGTCTTGGGTCTGGCGAGTCTTCTGCTCACCCAGATGAGACATGCCCACGCTGAGCTGATCGAGCAGCGAGACTCCAGCGCTAGCTGAAAGAGCAGACACGCTGTCATCCAGTTCAGCAGTTGCGGCTGAGGGCAGTTCCAATCTACGGGTGGCCGCTGTGATGGTCTGTCATGATCGCCACATGACAGAGATGAAGAGCTACCGGGTAGTGAGCGCCAACGGCTCCGTCGTGGTCCAGGAGTTCGAAGCACGTGACGACACGAGCGCCAGGGATCAGGTTGGCCGCGATCACCCTGAGGTGGCCCTGGGAACCGGCGCTCAACTCAAGTGGCGCAAGGGTGACGACTGGATCGAAGCAGGCTTGGGCAGCGGAAGGGTCACAGGCACCGGGGAGTAGCCGGTGTGCAGATTGTCGAGCGGTCAGTTTGAAACCATCCGTGTGTAGCGTCCCGAGTCATGGACGCAACATTCGTGCTCACGGCATTGGCAGCAGTGTTCTCTGGGCTTGGTCTCCTGGTGATGGGCAGGCAGCTTGAGATAGCTCGGAACACAGCTGGCGGTCGCGGTATGAACATCGAGGCAACACGAGGTGGAATCGTGAGTTCCGTCAACGGCGGGGCACCGACCGTCCAGGTGTTCTGCAAGGTGGAGCTGATCGGTCCAGGTGTCCGGCACAACGTCGATGTCCGCGTCCTTGGGCTTGGTTGCGACCCGATCGGAATGCCGCCGACGCGCCCGATTATGACGTGCGAGTCGGAACCGATTGAGTGGGGGTTCGATGCCGAGGTTGACTTGGTCCGTCACGCCTACTTCATGGTGTCCTGGGTCGACCCCTACGGAGAAGGGCTGCGGACCAACGCTATTGCCAAGAACATTCCAGACGACGGACTGTATCTATGGGAGTGGAACCGCTTCTTCAGGCTTCGTCTCTGGTGGGAATCGAAGCGCGGCATGAGTCCGGAACCTCTAGGACGGTGGAGACGATATAGAGATCACCCACTGCAGAAGGACCATGGCCCCATCGGACTGTTGCCGAACCAACCCACAGGAGCGAAACGCCGACTGCGACCGCCAGGACCACGGTAACCACGACGGTCAACTTGTTTGCGCACCCGCGTTTTACGCGTGAGAGGCCACGCGAGTGTCGGGCGTGTCCGTGAGGACTCGGTCAGGTCAGATCGCCCGTGAGGACTCCGGTCAGGTTGTGGTCTCCAGCAGAAATGGACAGACATCTGGCCCCCAGGCTCAAAATCCTCGATATGCCCCCAGTATTGGCGTCATGCAATCGGGGGATGGCCTGGCAGGGCCCTCCGCTCATACGCTCGTGTGGTCCAAGGTGCTAGGCCGCAACGATCGGAGACAGCATGTTCGCAATCCCGTGGTACTGGGTCAACGCATTGCACTTTCACTGGGAGTCACCCCAGGTGTACGCCTGACGTTCCATCGTGAGGCATACAACGAAGGCCCCGTCATGCAGACGGGGCCTTCTTCGTTGTAACCCTGCTGGTTGGTTGGCTACTCCGCTGGCGGTACTCGTTGGTGGTGTCGGAGCCACTGGGTACGTTCTGCCCATGGGAACCCAATGGAGCGAACGAGATCGACCGGTCCTGGTTGAAGCAGTCGCGTACTGCGACGAGCACCAAGTGGTGAGGTGGCATGACCTCACGGATGTGACAGGCTTGGATTACAAGGAGATGCGCCATGCCTTCGACGCACTTGCGGGAGCCACACCCCCATTCTTCGGCCACTCAGACGACGACGAGTTCGGGGTCGTCCTGTTCTCTCGGCCGACAGAACGAGCGCGACGGGAGGTTGGTCAGTGGCCCAGCGCAGAGTCTGTGCTGGAGGCGCTTATTCAGCAGCTCGTTGAGACCGAGAGGGACGACTCTCAGACAGAGGACACCAGGTCTCGCGCTCGAAAGATCCGAGATGCTCTGACAGAGGGTGGCGGGCAAGTGGTGGGCGGGGTCATTACTGCTGTGATCGCAGGCCAGTTCGGGGCCTGAGGGTCTCCACCTTGCACAGGTCAGCAAGAATCACGGCGCTCCGTAAATCAAGAGGGTCCGCCCATCCTTGCCCCGGTAGTTGAGCAGTTCGATCTCAGAATGTCGCTGTCCAGGCGTAGGTTCGCCGCATGGAAGACACATGGGGTCCGAGAGACCTGCCTGTTCTCACCGCGGTTGTCGAAGAGATCGATCGGACTGGGCATCCTGTCCGTGCATCCAAGTTAGTCGCATTGACGGGCTTAGACGACGATCTGGTTCAGCGAGCACTCCGTGCTCTTGACGCCGACGAGCCGCCTTATTTGGTCAAGACTATGCGGGGGTCGAACCACGTCATCGCGGTCGCCGGGGTGACGGGGAAGGCCAGGCGGGCAGCGGGCGCGTGGCCTACGCCAGAGACTCTGGCCGACTCGTTGATTGCGCGCCTTCAAGACTTGGCTAATGATGAGACGGCCGAGCCGGAAACCCGTGAGAGGGCCAAGGCAGGCCTCACAGCGTTTCTGGGGGCTGGCAGGGACATTCTGGTAGGTGCTGCCGGTTCAGCCTGAGCGCAGGGATCATCGGGTCATGAACAGCACCTGGGCCGACCGTGATTTCCTCGTGCTGGAGTCGATCGTTCGGCGGACCGACGAGAGTGGCCACGAGGTCGGGCTCGATGAGATCGAGCAAGACACCGATCTCAGCCCCGAGGATGTCCAGCGTGCGATCAAAGCGCTCGACTCGGATGGCGGTTACATCCGGGTTTCCACGCCTAACGCCGGAGGGCACATCGACTTCGTGCTCAGCGCGACGAGCAAGGCTCGGCGTGAGGTCGGAGCATGGCCGACGCCGGAGAACATCACAAGCGAACTTGTTGATCGCCTAAAGCAGCTCGCAAACGACGAAAATGCGGGTGAGGACACCCGGACTCGTGCGCGGAGGATGTTGGACGCTGTGGCTGACGGTGGTGGCGCTGTGTTGACTGGAGTGCTCACCTCGGTTCTCACTACACAGATGGCTTGTAGGTCTGAAGGCAGACAACACTTTCGAAAACCGCCCGTGAAGACCGAAAGCAGTTTCGTGGACCGTCAAGAGAGCGAAGCTCGAAGGACTTGTCGGTGGTTGCGGATAGCGTTTCTCCCGTGATCAGCCCATAGTCCGTATGGCGAGAACTTTCCACTCCAGCCCGAGAGCGACTGCTCGCAGCCGACTTGGACAAACCGCTGCCGGTCGAGCTTTCGCCCCATCTCGAATCGGCAGGTTTGCCCTATTTGCTTGGGGTCAAGCAACTCACCCAGCCGGGAAGTGGCGCAAGGACTTACCAAGCGTCACTGGGGTTCGACGCGTTCGTGCAAACCAAAAAGAGAGAGGCTGGATTGTGAACTACGACGCACTGCTTGGAATCTTGGAAGAGGCGGACTCGGAGAGCTGGCACGTCATCGAGAGGGCGGGACACACCCACCGAGATGGCCACTACGGCACCGCCGTGTATATCCCCGATACGGGCCTCACCGTGGCGTGGGGACGGGACGCGGACGGCGTGGGTGACGGTGCCGAGGAGTGGTGGTGGGATGTTTTGGATAAGACCGTCCACAATCAGCAGATCGATTTCTTTTGGAATGGCTCGCTGGTCCATCGGGTTGAATACGCGGGTCCCGATGGTGGCCGAAGTGTCGTCCCCTGGCCTGACGGAAACCGGACGGTCGACCGTCACGAGCTACAGGTTGTGCGGCTGCTCGACGGACTTAGGGGCGGTTCGATGAACTCCGTCGACAGCACGATGCAGACAGCCAAATTGACCGTTCGGGAGTAGCTCAGGGGAGTCTGTACCCAACACTTTCCCAACACTTTCAGCCCCAATCAGCCCCGAAAACTGACGACTCGTTGCGATAGACCGCAACCACTTGAACCGCATATAACTGCAGTTCAGGGTGGGTAAAGGCGAACATCTGCGGTCAGCGAAAATTCTTGGATGCAGCTACGAAGGGTTCCTGGTTCGAGTCCAGGTGGGGGAGCGCAGTCCCCGTCCGGTTCGCCCGGGCCGGGATTTTTGCTGTCGGGAGTGTGCCACACGAGCCCCCGGCGCGGCCCGTGAACGTACCGGACATGTGGTACCGGGAGTTCGAGTTAGTTAACAGATCGTGACAGTTATTTCTGTATATCGATTGAATGAATCCCTTCGACCGATGCCAGTTTTGTCGGTCGCCCGCTACATACTGAGCGAGCGATCCCGGTGGCTCAACAGTGCTATAAAAAGCCGGGTCGGTCGGTTTTAAGGGGCTTCATGAGTTTGAGTTACGCAGCAACAGTTCCGCGTCACCTCGTGCATCGGAGGTCGCCGGGCGACGTTCTGTTGACCGATTACGAGACCGTCGACGGTACGCATCGGGCGGCGGTGCAGTTCCCCACGTCGCATCGCATGTTCGCGCCGGTGCGCCGAACCCACGACTCGTTGATGGTGGCCGAGGCTCTGCGCCAAGCGATCAGCCTCTTCTGCCACGTCAACCACGGCGTGCCACTCGATCACGTGGTGTTCATCGAGCACTCCCGCTTCGAGATCCTGGACCCGCTCTCGGTCGACGACATCGACGATTCGCTTGTCGCAGAGTCGATCACGACCGACGTGACGTTCGAGAACGAGTCGCTGGACAACATGAAGCTCTCCGCCCGACTCCTGAACGGCACCCACCTCGTCGCGTCGGGGACGGCGTCGGTCCGGACCATCGGACCCGAGGTGTATTCGCAGTTCCGCAAGTCGACCATTGCCGACCCCCACTTCCGTTTCCTGCCGGCCGGAACCGAGGTGGTCCCGCCGTCCTCCGTCGGACGTCTCGATCCGTCCGACGTGGTGCTGGCACGGCACACATCCGACGGGACCATCGTCGTCGCGCCGGATCCGCGCAACCTGGCGATGTTCGATCACTCGGTCGAGTACCTGCCGGGCGTCACGATGCTCGAGGCGGCACGCCAGGCTCTGCGCTTGGCCACCGAAACACCGGCGCTGGATTTCACCTCCTGCGAGGTGAGGTTCATGGGTTTCGCCGAGTGGACCAATCCGTGCTCGGTGATCGTCGACACGGCCTCCACCGACGGCCTCTACCGCATTCAGTTCGAGCACGACGGCGAGGTGCTGTCGGCGATGTCCGTCACGGTGACGTCCGAACCGTGGTTGGCGCCTACCGATCGCTCCAGTCGATAAGGGCGTCTTCGGCGATCGCCATCACCCGCGGGAGGCGTCGGCGCGGCACCACCGCGGGCAGCAACATCTGCCACATCTCGGTCAGCCTTTGCTGTAGATCGGCGCGTCCGGTCAACATCTCCGACACCGTCTGCACGCCGGTGAACGACGCGACGATGTATCGACCGAGCGTGAGTGCGTCCATACCGTCGACGATGTCGCCCTCGGCCTGAGCGCGTGCGGCCAGATCGCCCATCTTTCCGATCCAGTCCTCGAACGCTCGCGCATTGGGGCTGTCGACGATGGCCGACTCCAGCGTCAACCGCATACCCCCGCGGGCGATGGAGTCGGTCTGCAGTTGGCGTCCCAACTCCTTGCTCACCAGGATCAGGGCGTCCAGCGCTTTCGGTGTCTGCTCGATGACGATGGCGCTCGCACTCGCCGCCATGGCCAGCTGCGCGTCGATCACTGCTTGCGCCAGGTCTTCCTTGGACGAGAAATGGAAGTACATCGCGCCCTTGCTGACCCCGGCATGGGCGATGATGGTGCTCAAACTTGCTGTGCCGTAACCGAACTTCTCGAAACTGGCGGCGGCCCCTTCGAGTACGGCCTGCCTGGTGGACGCTGCACGCTCCTGCATCGGTAGACAATAACTGTTGCCCGGGTTCGCGGCACGGCGGAGTGGAGGCCGTTCGCGCTGCAAAACAGTCCTGGACGGGTGCGTACGATCGGCGCGGTGACTACAGCGAGATTCAAGGATCTGTGTATCGATGCAACGAATCTCGAGGCAATGGTGACCTTCTGGTCGGCCACCATCGGACTCGATGTCGTTCGTACGGGCTCGCCCGACATCGTGAAGCTCAGCGGGAGCGAGCCCACACAGACCATCTGGGTCAATCGCGTACCGGAATTCAAGGCAGTCAAGAATCGTGTCCATCTGGACGCGCACGTGACAACGACCGAACTTCCCGGTGCCACGCCTCTTTCCGCCCCGGGCGAATTCGGCTGGCGCGTGATGGCCGATCCCGACGGAGGGGAGTTCTGCGCCTTCGTCCGTCCGGAAGTCGGCCCCTACAGGATGTACGAACTGGTGGTCGACGCTCTCGACGCGAAGACTCTGGCCAGCTGGTGGTCGCAGGTACTCGGCGGAACGACAGAGGTCAGCGAGGAAGGCTGGCACGCGATCGAGGGCGCTGCCGGAGTGCCGTTCGAGTCGATGGTCTTCGCCCAGGTTCCCGAAGCCAAGACCGGCAAGAACCGTGTCCACTGGGACATCGAGGTCGATTCCGTCGACGCGATCGCCGAATTGGAATCCCTCGGCGCACGGGTGCTCCGGCGACCGGACTCGGACATCGAATGGACGGTCATGGCGGACCCGGAGGGCAACGAGTTCTGTGTGTTCGTGACTGGGTGAGTCACCTGTGGTCGGTATCGGAACCCGCAGGGCGAACGTCGCGGGCTTGATCGAGCCGACCCTGGAGGTAGGTCTCGATCCACTCGAAGGACTTCGAGCCCAGCGGAAGCCGCAGTGGGGGAGTTTCCGAAGAAATCGCGGCGATGACGGCATCGACACCGCGGCGTGGGTCGCCGGGCTGATGGCCGTGGGTGGCTTCGAAAGCGGTTCGAGCCGGTCCGATCAGGGTGGCGTAGTCGTCCAGAGGGGTTCCCCATTGCATCGACCGTCCGCTCGCGTCGGTGCGAAACGGGCCCGGTTCGACGATGGTGACACCGATACCGAGATGACGCACCTCCGCGGCGAGAGCCTCCGAAAAGCCTTCGAGCGCGAATTTGCCTCCTGCATACGCGGTTCCGCCCGGACCGGGTACCACGCCGATAACCGAGGACATCTGCACGATGTGGCCGCTACGGCGCGCCCGCATCGAAGGCAGCACCGCCCGGGTGACGGCCAATGGGCCGAAGAAGTTGACCTCGAGGTTGTGGCGAAAGTCGGGTTCGTCGATCTCCTCGAACGCGCCGAGCAGGCCCACACCGGCGTTGTTGACCAGGACGTCGATGCGTCCGAACCGGTCGAGAGCGTAGGCCACGGCGGAGTCGATCGAATCTCGGTCGGTCACATCGAGCTGTGCGTGAAGCAACCGATCGCTTTCGGGCCCCTCGAGATCGGCGACGCTGCGGGCGGTGGACAACACTCGATCACCCGCGTCCAATGCGGCAGCGACGAATTGACGGCCGAAACCCGAGCTGGCCCCGGTGATCAACCAGACCCTGTCCGATCCCGTCGTGTCCATGTCGCCCTACCTCTCGAATATGCGTGGTCGTGAGCCGCGATAACGGTAGTGACGGCGAATGACGGAGAGCAACCGAATTGATGGCAGGCTGAGGCAATGGTCAATACGAGTGCAGGAATCCTGTTGTATCGCGTCGGTGTCGACGGCCCGGATGTCCTGATCGCTCACCCCGGCGGACCGTTCTGGGCGCGCAAGGACGACGGAGCTTGGTCGATCGTCAAAGGGTTGATCACCGATGGAGAAGATCCCTGGACGGCGGCCCAGCGGGAATTTCGAGAGGAAGTCGGCACCGATGTGCCGGCCGGAGAACCCGTCGAACTGGGCACCGTCACACAGCGCGGCGGAAAGATCGTCACCGCGTTCGGCGTCGAGGCCGATCTGGATGTCTCGAATGCGGTGAGCAACACATTTGAGATCGAGTGGCCCCCGAAATCCGGTCTCATTAAGTCGTTTCCCGAGGTCGACCGCGTCGAGTGGTTCCCGGTGGCGCAGGCGAGAACGAAGCTGCTCGTCTCCCAGCACCCCTTTCTGGACGCACTGGAGGCGGTTGTCGCAGCGCCGTAGTTTCGGCGTCGGTTCCCGGGGTATCCACCGGCCGGAAATGACGAGGGTCGCGGATGCAGGGTGGGAAATCGATCATGACACCAACGGGTACGGCGGGCGCGACTGCTCACGCGGAGACTGCTCTCGTGGAGACCGTGTGGGGTGGCCGAGTTGTGGCATCGGCGTTCGTGGTCTTGGCCACCGGACTGTCGTGGGTCTTCGTGGCGACGGCAATGATCGGACAGTGACCCAGGATCGGTCGGCCGATACTGCTCGGCGACAACGACGAAGGACGGCACAGTGACCGACGGCATTGCCTCTGCAACTCCACCGGGGACAGAGGTGCCCGCACGCGCCTGGAAAGCGCTCGTGGTTCTGCTGCTCGGCATGTTCATGGCTCTGCTGGACACCACCATCGTCAACGTGGCACTACCGACGATCAGCACCACGCTGGACGCGTCGGAATCGGTTCTGTCGTGGATCATCTCGGGGTACGCACTCGCCTTCGGCTTGGCTCTCATCCCGGCGGGCAAGGTGGGCGACCGGATCGGCCACAAATGGGTCTTCTTCACCGGGCTCGCACTCTTTACCCTCGCAAGCTTCGCGTGTGGGCTGGCTCAGGACGATCTGCAGCTTGTCGTCGCGCGAGTCGTTCAGGGCTTGGCGGGCGGCATGTTCGTCCCGGCGGTCACCGCCTTCATTCAGCTGTTGTTCCCAGGACCGGTGCGGGGCAAGGCATTCGCCATCATGGGTGCGGTCATCGGAGTCTCGACAGCGCTCGGTCCCATCGTCGGTGGCCTGATCATCCAGGCTTTCGGCGACGAGAACGGCTGGCGACTGGTCTTCTGGGTCAACCTGCCGATCGGAATCGTCGGTCTCGTCGCGGCTGCAGTGCTGCTCCCGAACAAGACCGATGCCGAGCCGGCGGCCCGCCCCGGAATCGACTGGCTCGGGCTGGTACTCATCTCCGCAGGTCTCATCGCACTGCTCGTTCCGCTGATCGAGGGCCAGGAATTGGGCTGGCCAATGTGGACCTACCTGACGATCGCCGCAGGAATCGGCCTCATCGCGCTGTTCGGCTGGTGGGAAGTGATTCGGAGCGGCCGCGGACAGAATCCGTTGGTGCCACCTCGATTGTTCACCCGTCCGGCGTTCACCGGCGGTGTCATCCTCGCGCTCGTCTACTTCGCGGCCTTTACCAGCATCTTCTTCACCATCTCGTTGCTGTGGCAGACCGGACTCGGCAACACGGCACTGGCATCGGGACTGGTGTCCATACCGTTCGCGATCGGCAGCATCATTGCCGCCTCGCAGAGCAACAGGCTGACGATCCGTCTCGGTCGCACCGTTCTGATACTCGGCGCGTCGCTCGTCTCGATCGGGCTGATCTGGCTGTGGATCATCCTCGCGACCAGCTCGGCCGACACGATCTCGCACTGGACGCTGTTGGTTCCACTGTTCATCGCGGGTCTGGGCAACGGCGCTTTCATCGCACCCAACGCCCAGTTCATCGTCGCCACCGTCGATCGCGACGACGCGGGAGCCGCGAGCGGGGTCATCTCCACCATGCAGCGCGTCGGCTCGGCGATCGGTATTGCCGTGATCGGCAGTGTGCTGTTCGGGTCTCTGGACATCACCGGCCCCGACACCGTCGGGTCGGGCTTTCTGCACGGCGCGGCGATGGCAATGGCAGTCAGTGCAGCGTTCAGTGTGGTGGCGCTGGCTTTGGTCTTCGCGCTTCCCAAGAAGGTTCAGCGCGCGCACTGAGCGCACATGCTCAGCGGTTCAAGCCCTTGCTGTGCCGATCGACAACGGTTGCTGCGAGATCGGCAATCTTGACGTTGAGGTCCTGAGAGGACTTACGCAGCAGGGCGAACGCCTCGTCGCCTGACACGTCGTGCAGGGCCATGATCAGGCCGATCGCCTTGCCGATCTCACGGTTGCTCTCGAGCCCGTCACGCAGAGTCGACGCCTCTTGACCGTTCATGACCGCAGCAACGGTGACAGCCGTGAACGCCGTCAGAATGATCGCCTTGCTCGCGCTGTCGGTATCGAACACACCCGGCTTGTCGGTGAACAGGTTGAGCGCGCCGACCTTCTGATCGTCCACGTTGAGCCGAAATCCCATGGCCCCTCGTACCGGCGTGCGGTTCAACACACCGCGGGCCATCGCGGGCCACTGCGTCGGAGTTCGGAAGTCGGCCTCGAGCTGCGCTGCCTCGCTGGTGATCGCGTCCAGACACGGGCCTTCGCCGGTGGCGCGCTCGATATCGTCGACGACACGAGCGATGTCGTCGGAGGCCGCGACGGTGACCGGCTTTCCGTGGCGCATCAGCATCAAGCTCGCATGGTCGCAGTGGGGAACAACCAGTACGGCGGCGTTGCAGATTGCGGTGTAGATCTCTTCCGCGCTGCTGCTCGATACACGATGTCGGCCAGCGCGGCGAACACGGTGGCCGGATCGGTCGACGGGCCGTCGTGCTGCGTGACTTCGTTCACTTGGCTACTCCCGTCCAGTGTCGGTGTTCGAGCGACCGGCACTCGAAGTGAACCAACCGTACCGCCACGGGATGGGGTGTTCGAACATGCGGGTACCGGCAGTAGCCTCGACTCGTGAGCGATGCGCAAGAATCCACCGGTTTCGAGTACGGCCACGACGGTCCCAAGTCGATCGTGGTGGGGGTCGACGGTTCCGATTCTTCCTGGCGTGCCGCAGCCTATGCAGCGGGACTCGCTCGCAGGCAGCGGTCGCTGCTGGTGCTGGTGTACGTCCAACCCATTGCGACGGCGTCGTGGGGCCAGGCCGGCATCTCACTCGTCGAAACCGGTCAGCAGATCGCCGACGAGTTGCTCGACTACGTCCGGACCTCTGCTGCCCGATTCGGAGATCGGGAGCACGTGCGGTGGGAGTTCCGCACCGCGCAGGGTGACCCGTACTACGGACTGATCGCCGTGGCAGAGCAACTGCGCACCGACGCGGTAGTGGTGGGCGCATCCGAGAATGCGGGGCATCGAATCGCCGGTTCGGTGGCGGTGCGGTTGGTCAAAGCGGGCCGCTGGCCGGTGACCGTGGTGCCCTGAACGGTCCGAAAGCGAGCCGATCCGCGGTCTGGCCTGTAAAAATAGGCAGTCACCTCGTCGGATGCGAGGCGCACGTGGTGCCGTTCTCGAGGATCCGAGGAGTTCCATGGCAGGGCTGTCGCGTCGACAATTCATTGCTCGAGTGGGGGCTCTTGCCGCGGCGTGGGGGATTGCACCCCACGTGCTGGGTAAGGCTCTCGTTGCGCATGCCCAGCCTGTGCAAACGAACGGGACCGGAACGCTCGCGCAGACGATTCTGCGAACCTCGACCGGGCCGGGGAAGTACCGCGTGCTCGGTGCCGGACCGGGGGAGCCGTACGTTGCTCGGCTGGACGTTCTCGGACGAGCGCCGAATCCGTCGAGGGTCCAGTCGCGACGGTCGTTGCTCTATCTCGGGCACCTGTCGGACATGCACGTCATCGACGCGCAGTCGCCCGGACGGATCGAGCCCATGATCGTCTCCGACCACGCAGCATGGGGCTCGGCGTTCCACCCGCAGGATCCGCTCACGGTGCACGTCACCGCGGCGATGGTGAAGGCGTTCGCGGACGCGCGGATCAGCCCGGTTACCGGCGCACCGATGGGAGCGGCAGTGGTCACCGGGGACAGCGCCGACATGCACTCGCACCTCGAACTACGCTGGTACGTAGACGTTCTCGACGGCGTTCCGGTTCGGCCGACCAGCGGGGACTCGAAGGTCTTCGAGGGTGTTCAGGCTTGGCCGGAGGCGCAGTGGGCCTACCGGCCCGGTGATCCCTCGGGAGGCTCGTTCGGCGACTACGGATTCCCGACGCTTCCCGACCTCCTCGAGCAGGCAATGTCTGGAACCGTGGAATCGGTGGGGCTGCCGGTGCCGTGGTATTCGGTGTACGGCAACCACGACACACTGTTGCTCGGCACCTTCGATCTGTCCTCGCAGCTGCACGCGCTCGCCGTCGGGGGTCGCAAGGCGTACACCCTCGAGGCGACGGCCACCTCGGCACTGGCCGGCTACGCGTCGACGGCCAGTCCGTTGCAGAGAATGGTCGATGCGCTGGGCGTGGGATCCGGTGCGCGACCGGGGTTTCGCGCAGTCTCGGCCGATCCGGCGCGGTACCTGTTCGAGCAACGCGAGTTCATGCAGGAGCACTTCGAGACCACGCCGACACCGGGTCCGATCGGTCACGGCTTCACCCAACACAACCTCGATTCGGGCGAGACCTGGTGGACGGCAGACCCCACCCCGAACATCCGCACGTTCGGTCTCGACACCTGCAACGCTGTGGCCGGGCCCGACGGTGCGGTTCCGGAGAACCAATTCGATTGGCTCACCCAGCAATTGGAGCGGGCGCAGGCCGAGAACAAGCTCGTGCTGATCTACACGCACCACAACAGCCTGACGTTGGAGAACCGGGCACAGAGGCCTGGGCAATCGGTGAAGCTCTACGGCGCAGACGAATTCATCGATCTGCTGTTGAAGTATCCGGTGGTGATCGGCTGGCTCAACGGCCACACCCACCAGAATCAGATTCTGGCGCACTCGCGAGACGGACGAGGATTCTGGGAGATCACGACCGCGTCGTGCATCGATTTCCCGCAGCAGCAGCAAGTGGTCGAGATCGTCGACAACCGAGACGGGACCCTGTCGCTGTTCACCACGGTTCTCGATCACGCGTCTCCGGTCACGCCCGGAAACAGCGGCAGCTACCTGGATCTGGCGTCGCGTAGCCGCGAGTTGGCGGCCAACGACTGGGCCGAGAATCCGCTGATGCGGCGTGGGTCGCGTCTGGATCGCAATACCGAATTGCTCCTGCCGGCTCCGTTCGATCTGAGCACCATCACCGACGCCGCTCTCGAGAAACAACACCTCGACGAGCACGCGAGACTGATCGCTTACGAGACGAGGCAGGGCCGATGAACGGATTTTGCAGAAAGCTCCTCGCCGTATTCGCTGTGATGGTCTGTGCGGGGTGTTCTCAGACCGCTGCGCTTGCCCCGGTCGGCGGTGCCGAACTCGGAAATCTGCGTTACGCCGTGAACGACGTTCTGCTGGAGAAGGGAATCGAGATATTGGTCGCGCCGGTGTGCTCGGGTGCCGGAGCAGACATCGAATGTGCCGGGGAGACAACCGACAACGAGGCGATTACCGGTTCGGCAACGTCGGACGACGCGAGCACCGTCGAGATCAAGGTCGGTACGGAGGTTCTCTACTCGGGTTCCGTGCAGGACGTGCTCGACCGCAACTCGACGGTCGGTGCGCCGTGAGAGGGAGTGCGGTGCTTGTTGCCGTGGTGGTCGTGTCTGCTCTGGTTCAGGCTCTGACAGTCCTGGGCGATCCCGTACCCACGTCCTCTGTCGGGTTCGCGGCATTGGTTCTGGCTTCTGCTGCCGCGGTGGTATTCGCGCTGTGGATCACCGCATCGACAGCACTCGATGTGGTGGACGGCAACGTCCGCGGTGCGCTGGGTCGGGCATGGCGACGGCCGCGCGTCCTGGTGTGGTGCGTGGCGTTGACCGGGGTGGCCGTTGCGCTGGCAATTCTTTACCCGCTGCTTCCGGTCATCGTGATTGTGGTTGCGCTGCTGATACTTCCGGGCGTGGCCGACGGACAACGACATCCGTTCCGCGCAGCGTCGGCTATGGTCCGGCGGTCCCCGGGGCGGTGCGCAGTCGCGGCTGTCGTCACGATTCTGGCCTATGTCCTTGCCTGGGTCGTGGCACTGGTACTGGGTTTCTTCGTCACCGGTGTCCTGGCGGCGCTCCTCACGTGGCTGTGGTTCGGGGCGAATGCTGCTGTGCTGCTGGTGTATTGGTCGCGGTTGTATCGAAGGGCGGTCCGCTACGAAGTGGAGTCAGACGTCGCCGAGCGGCGGTAGTCGTCGGGTGAGACGCCGATGACACGCTCGAACGCCACCGACAAAGCGCTGTCCGAGCCGTACCCCACGTCGCGGGCGATCTTCGCTGGCCGCCCTAGATCTTTCGGAATTCGACATACGCAATGGATGATGTCGAATACACGATCGCTCGACGGGACACTCGAAGACGGCGTGTCGGTTCGCGCAGCAATTGAGCTGCCCGATTGCCGAGCTCATCGCTCCCGCACGCGATGTGCCTTGTTCCGATACATCGCGGTGTCGGCCCGATGAATGAGCGTCGCGGCCGAATCGGCGGGTCGTCGTCTTGCCTCACCTGTGCTTATGGATACACGCTCATGCCCATCGATTCCAAGGGGGTGCGTTGCTGCCTCTGCCGCCGCTGCGATGTAGTCGTGTAGGTAACGCTGTTCGTCGAACTGCCAGACGAAGCCTCGGTGAGGCCACACGGATGGGCGGGAAGCGATCAGGAACTCATCACCCGCATACCGGCAGACGATTCTGTCGTCGTGCGACAGGGCGTGAAGTCGGTCGGCGATCGCTGACAGGACTGCGTCTCCGGCGGCATGGCCGTAGCCGTCGTTGACTTGCTTGAAGTGATCGACATCGGCAAACATCACCATTACTTCGTCGCCGGCTGCAATCCAATCGTCGATGACCGAGACCGCCACGTTGCGACGGTACAGCCCGGTCAGGTCGTCGCGTTCTGCGAGCTCTCGCCACGTTCGTGCCTCACGGACAATAGGATTCGCAAGATCCAGGGCAACGACGATGAGAGGCATGCCGTCGATCACCGCGAGTCCGGTGTGCGTCCAGCACGACACCGACACCTCGTCGTCTTGGTGGAGCCGTCGCATCGCGGAGACTGGCGTCTGCGACGATTCCCCTGTTCGAGCGAAGTCGGTCAGTAGATCCTCTGATACGGCCCGGATCGCCGCATGCTCCGTTGGGTGCACGAAGGCAAAGACATCGCGGGTGTCGCTGTATGTGCGGGATAGGTTCGCAGACGTTCGGCACGCGGTGTTGACGGCCAGGATGTGAAAACTGGTGTCGTGAACAAGCGCGGGAAGTGGGATAGCGGCGACGATCTGCTGCGCGCTAGCTATCCGTGGCACACCCTCGCTTCCACGTGCCTCCACCTTGTCCAGGGTAAACCGACGGGAATTGCCGCGAACAAAATACTACCGGTCAGTAAGCAACGCCACACACGGCAAGAACATGCCTCACAAGACGCGGGCTCGTCGGTTGCGCCGAAATATGGTCTACGACGTCACTCTGGAACTTATCCGACCATCCTCGCTGTCGGGATCGCACCGTGCAGAATCCGCGATCCTGCGCCGACGACAACGTTGCCCAAAAATGGTCTGTTCTTCGACAAGTCGAGCCACAGTGGTCAACCGGGTGTGGGGCGGGCGGGGCTCGAACCCGCGACCAATGGATTATGAGTCCACGGCTCTAACCGACTGAGCTACCGCCCCATGCCCGTACCAGGTACGAGCCTGCAGAATCGTACAGAATCACGCAGCCTCGTCGGTGCATCGGGGCAGCTATTTCGCTCGGACCTGCACCGGGACGCCGTTGAGGATCGCGTTCGCCGAGACGGCGTCGACACGGCTCGGGTCGGTGATGTCGTTGACACTGGGGCCGGTCACCGTCGTGGCGACGGACAGCTCCACGCCGGGGCGCTGATGTCCGAACCCATGCGGCATGCTCACCACACCCGGCATCATCTTCTCCGACGCCGCCACCTCGATGTCGACGGTCCCGGCGGCGGAGGTCACCGAAACCATCGCCCCGTCCTCGATGCCGCGGTGTTGCAGGTCGTCCGGGTGGGCCAGAAGCTGATGTCGCGCTTTGCCTTTGGTGAGCCGGGCGGTGTTGTGCATCCACGAGTTGTTGCTGCGCAGGTGTCGACGACCGATCAGCAACAATTCATCGCCGGTCGCAACGGCGCTCGAATGCATCAGGTCCACCAATGCGGGAAGTTCGGCAACAACGATGTCCTGAATCAGCTGTACCCGCTTGTCCCGAGTCTTCAGCTTCTGCGGGAAGCCGGGACGCAGTGGTCCGAGATCGACACCGTGTGGGTTGGCTCGAAGTTTTTTGAGCGACAATCCTTTTCGTTGGCTGCGGAGCAGGATGTCCAGGGTGCGGGCGGGGGAAAGTCGCAGGCGTGCCTCGCCGATCACGCTCTTCGGAGTCAATCGTGACTTCAGTCGACCGATCGTCGAACCGGCCATCCGGCTCTTGTAGCGCAGCGACAGATCTCGGAAGATTTCCCAATCATGCTTTGCCTCGGCCTTCTTGGGCACCACCGCGGGCATGTACTTGGCAGTGTTGTGTACCGCGAAGGAGTTGAAGATCAGGTCGTAGTGGTCACGTTCGAGAGACATCGTCGGCGGCAGAATCACGTGTGCGTGACGCGAGGTCTCGTTGATGTAGAAGTCGAACGACACCATGAAGTCGAGGCCTGCGAACGCGTCGTTCAAGGTGGTGCCGCCGGGCATCGACAACACCGGATTACCGGACAGAACCGCCATCGCGCGGATCTGATCCTTGCCCTCGGTGGTGATCTCGTCGACGAGCGTCGAGCAGGGGTATTCGCCTGCGAACTCGGGCAGGTCGCGAACGCGGCTGCGCCACTTGTCGAAATGACCGCGGCCGACGATGCCCTGCTTGATCAGATCGATCGCGGGATCGGTCACCATGGCACCGCCGGGGCGGTCGAGATTGCCCGTGATGATGTTCAGTACCTGAATTGCCCACTGGCACACGGTGCCGAACTGCTGGGTCGAGACCCCCATTCGGCCGTACGCCACCGCGGACTTCGCCGAGGCGAAATCACGTGCCAGGGTCGAGATCTCTTCCGCCGCAATCCCCACGACCGGAGCAACGGATTCGGGAGTGAACTCGGCGACGAGGTCTGCGAGGCGATCGGCCCCGTCGATGTAGTCGGCCACGCGCACGGTGCCGTCGGCGACGATGATGTGGATCATCGCGAGCAGTAGCAGTGCATCGGTGCCGGGGCGAACGAAGAAGTGCGTGTCTGCGATGTCGGCGGTCTCGGTCTTGCGCGGATCCACCACGACCAGCCGTCCGCCCCGTTTACGCAGTGCCCGTGCTCGTCTGGCGAAATCGGGGACGGTCATCATGGAACCGTTCGATGCCATCGGGTTGCCGCCGAGGACGAGGAAGAAGTCGGTTCGATCGATGTCCGGGATCGGCAGCAGCAGTTGATGCCCGTACAGCAGGTGATCGACGAGCTGATGTGGGAGTTGATCCAGCGAGGTCGCGGAGTATCGATTGCGTGTCCGCAGGAGCGAGGTGAAGGGAATGCCGTGGGTCATCGCGCCCATCGAGTGCACGTTGGGGTTGCCCTGATAGATGCCGACCGCATTGCGGCCGTACTTCTCACGCGTCGAGATCAGACCGTCGATCACGAGGTCGTACGCCTCGTCCCACCCGATCTTCTCCCACTTCTGACCCACGCGTTTGACCGGTGTGGTGAGTCGATCGGTATCGGAATGCAGGTCGATCAGCGACAGAGCCTTCGGGCAGATGTGACCGCGGGAGAGAGGGTCCTTCTCGTCACCGCGGATGGCCGTCACCGCATCGTTCTCCACCGTGAACTCGAGCCCACAGATCGCTTCGCACAGATTGCACGAGCCATACACAACCGACATCGCATTCCTCCCACTCATGTGCTGCGAGCGTAGCCCGGCGGGGGACCGGGGCACCGTCATCGACCGACAATTAGGCTCGTGAATCGTGACCACCCTCGATCTCACGGCCTCCTGGCCCGTCGACCATGTCAGTGCAGCAGTCGTCACCGACTCCGGAGTTCGTGAAGAGGTCGGCGACACCGATCGCGTCTACGAGCTGGCCTCGGTCACCAAACTGCTCAGTGCGTACGCCGTTCTCGTCGCCGTCGAGGAAGGTGCGGTTGAGCTCGATCAACCCGCAGGGCCGGAAGGGTCGACGGTGCGTCACTTGCTGGCACACGCGTCGGGACTTGCGTTCGGCGACCGCACAGTCCAGGCACCGGCCGGTACCAAGCGGATCTACTCGAGCGCTGGGTTCGAGGTGCTGGCCGAACTGATCGAAACCGAGGCAGGCATCGCCTTTCCCGACTACCTCGACGAGGCCGTGTGCCGGCCACTGCAGATGACGAACACCGCGCTACCGGGATCGGCAGGCCACGGTGCCAGCTCCACCCTGGCGGACCTGAAGAAGTTCGCGGCCGAGTTGTTGGAACCGACGCTCCTCGCGTCGCAGACCCTCTCGTCGGCGACAGCCGTCCAGTTCCCCGGCCTCAATGGAATCGTGCCCGGGTACGGATCGCACAAGCCGTGCGACTGGGGACTCGGGTTCGAGCTGCGCGGAGAGAAGACCCCACACTGGACCGGAAGTGACAACTCGTCGGCCACGTTCGGGCACTTCGGGCAGGCCGGAACGTTCCTGTGGGTGGACCCGTCCGTGCGAACGGCATGCGTGGTGTTGACCGACCGGGCCTTCGGAGACTGGGCGAAACCGCTGTGGCCCGAACTGTCCGACGCCGTCCTTGCAGGGTGAATACCGACCGTTCACAGATTGCACTGGCGCAACAGGGGTAACTCGGGGCACACTAGTACACATACGTGTTGATTCACTGCAGCCAGCCGAAGCATGTCGAGGTCGTTGGGGAAGACGTCCCTCGTCGAAGCTGGAGGTAGTGCAATGCGTGGATCGAATCAATTCGCAGAAGCGACGTCGGGTGTCGTGTACATCCACTCGTCGCCCGCGGCGTTGTGCCCGCATGTCGAATGGGCGTTGTCCGACGCCCTCGATTGCCGTGCGAATTTGAAGTGGTCTGCGCAGCCGGCCTCCGACGGGCAGCTGCGCGCCACCACCGACTGGATCGGCCCGGTCGGCACCGGAGCGACCCTCGCCGGCATCCTGCGCTCGTGGCAGATGCTGCGCTTCGAGGTGACCGAGGACCCCAGCGAAGGCGTCGACGGCGAACGGTTCTCGCACGTACCGGTCTGGGGCTGTGGCGTGGATCTACAAGCGCGAACGGTGACGTGGTCCTCGGCGAGATGCGTCTGCGAGCCCTCATGGAGAACAACCAGGGCAACCTCACCGCGGCCGTGGAGCATGCTCTCGGCTCGGACTGGGACGCCGCCCTCGAGCCGTTCCGCACCGGTGGTGCCGGAGCCGAAGTGACGTGGTTGAGCCGCAACGTCGGCTAGTCGTGGGAGTTGCTGGGGGTTCGGTGTCGCGGTAGTTTCGCGTGCGTGCCTGGGGTAGGCATGTGGGAACGACCGTGGAGTGGTGAGTTCGATGTTGTCGACCGGAAAAGTGATCAGATTCGACGAGTTCAAGGGGTACGGATTCGTAGCGCCGGACGAGGGCGGCGAGGACGTGTTCATCCACGTCAACGATCTGGATTTCGACAAAAGGCTGCTGGCACCGGGGGTTCGCGTCGAATACGTCGCCGTCGACGGCGATCGCGGCCTCAAGGCCACCCAGGTACAGATCATCGACGGTCCCGCATCGACCGCGCTGGTGACCCGACGCAAGCCCGACGTGCCGTACCACCACACCGTGCCGGTGACCGACCATCAGAACCTCGAAGACGTCATCTGCGACGTGCTGTCCGAGGCGGACTTCACCGCCGAAGTGACCGAGGCACTCCTGACGGCCAACGGAACCGTGACGGCCGCGCAGATCCTCGACATCCGATCAGCGATGCTGCGACTGGCTCACGACCACAAGTGGATCGAGAACTGACCGACGCGTAGCCGCTTCATCTCGCCCTGGAGCCCGCTCGGTTCCGGATGAATGTGGCTTTGTTGCATTCAGAGCGCCTGAAAGCCGCATTGATCCCAACCGGGGGCGGGCAAACAACGGGGGGCGGGCAAACAACCGGGGCGGGGTGTTGAGTCAGGGCCGCAAGCGAAACCAAGCGATCAGAGCGGAATGTTCTTGTGGTTGCCGCGTGCCGCGGGCGCAGCAGCGAGGGCCTTGGCGACGGTGCTGCGAGTCTTGCTCGGCTCGATGACCTCGTCGACGACACCGATGGCCACGGCACGCTCGACGCCGCCGGCGATGTTTTCGTGCTCGACGGTGAGGCGATCGTGCAGTGCCTCACGCTCCTCCTCGGGAGCGGCTGCGAGCGCCTTCTTGTGCAGGATGCCGACGGCGGCCTTCGCGCCCATCACGGCGACCTCGGAACCGGGCCAGGCGTAGACGGCGGTGGCACCGAGTGCGCGAGCGTTCATCGCGATGTATGCGCCGCCGTAGATCTTGCGGGTCACCAGGGTGACGCGGGGGACCGTGGCTTCGGCGAAGGCGTGCAACAGCTTTGCGCCGCGGCGGACGACGCCTTCCCATTCCATGCTGACGCCGGGAAGGTAACCGGGCACGTCGACGACCACGATGAGCGGGATGCCGAACGCGTCACACAGTCGTACGAAACGTGCGGCCTTCTCGGCGCTTTCGGAGTTGAGGCAACCGCCGAGGCGAATGGGATTGTTGGCGATGACGCCGACGGTGCGGCCGCTGATGCGTCCGAGGCCGATGACGATGCTGCGAGCCCAGCCGCCCTGGAACTCCTCGAAGGTGGATTCCCCTTCGACGTTGTCCAGCAATTCGTGCACGATCGGGTGCACATCGTATGCGCGACGGTTGGATTCGGGCATCAGCGCCCGGAGGTCTGTGTCGCCGTGCTCGGCGGCGGCGATGTCGAATTCGCCCTGCTCGCAGAACATGGACACCAGACGGCGGGCACGGGTGAACGCGTCCATCTCGCTGTCGGCGACGATGTGGCACACGCCGGACTTCTTGTGGTGGGTGTCGGGGCCGCCGAGCGAGGCCATGTCGACCTGCTCACCGGTGACGCTGCGGACGACGTCGGGACCGGTGACGAACACGCGTCCCTCGGGAGCCATGATGACGACGTCGGTCAACGCAGGACCGTAGGCGGCGCCGCCGGCTGCGAAGCCGAGGACGACGGAAACTTGGGGGACGAGGCCGGATGCTCGAACCATGGCCTCGAAGACGAGTCCGACGGCGTGGAGAGCTTCGACGCCCTCGGCGAGGCGAGCGCCTCCGGAGTGCCAGACGCCGACGATCGGAGCGCGCTGCTCGATGGCCGTGTCGATGGCGGCGACGATGTGCTTGCAGCCGTCTACTCCCATGGCACCGCCCATGACGGTGGCATCGGAGCAGTAGGCGATGGTGTGGACGCCGTCGATTTCACCGGATGCGGCGAGGATGCCGGATTTGTCCCGATCGTGCAGGGGCACAGTGGTTCCGGCGTCGAACAGGTTCTCGAGGCGGGCGAGTGGATCGCGGGGATCGGTGGAGGTACCGGATCGTGTGACAGGGGCCAGAATGGTCATCGCTTGTCCTTCTTCAGGGCCCCTGGCGGGGGCGAGGCCCGAACCGGGGCCGTTCCCTGGGAACGGCCCCAGCCCGGATCATGCACTGCGAGAGCGAGATTCGCTGAGTCGAAGAATCGACTCAGTGCATCACGCCTTTCCGAAGGCGAGCGCTACGTTGTGCCCACCGAATCCGAACGAGTTGTTGATCGCGTAATCGATCTGTCCGACGCGGGGCTCGCCCTTGACGACGTCGAGATCGATCTCGGGATCCTGATTCTCCAAATTCAGTGTGGGAGGGATGATTCCCTCGCGCACTGCCAGCACCGTCAGAACCGACTCGAGAGCGCCGACGGCACCGATCGAGTGGCCCAGAGCGGATTTCGGTGCGTACACCGCTGCGTGATTGCCGACGGCCTTGTTGATCGCCAGCGCCTCGGCGGTGTCTCCGATGGGAGTTGCCGTTGCGTGGGCGTTCACGTGGGTGATGTCGGACTTCTGCAGACCTGCGGTCTCGATCGCACGCTGCATAGCGCGCGCGGCACCCTTGCCCTCCGGGTCGGGAGCCACGAGGTGGAACCCGTCGGAGGTGATTCCGGCACCGAGCAGGCGGGCGTGGATCGTTGCGCCGCGTGCTTGGCGTGCTCCTCGGTCTCGATGACCATGAGCGCACCCGCTTCACCGAAGACGAAGCCGTCACGATCCTTGTCGAACGGACGTGACGCACCCTTCGGATTGTCGTTGTTGGTGCTCATCGCCCGCATCATGGAGAAGCTGGCGATCGGAACCGCGTCGATGTATCCCTCGACGCCGCCGGTGACGACCATGTCCGCGTCGCCCATCACGATCATCCGCCACGCGTGTGCGATGGCTTCCGATCCCGAGGAGCAGGCGGAGACGGGGGTGATGACGCCGGCCTGTGCTTTGAGCTCGAGTCCGACGACCGCTGCGGGGCCGTTCGGCATGACCATCTGAACGGCGAGCGGAGACACCTTGCGGTAGCCGCCGGCCTTCATCTTGTCGTTGGCGTCGATCAGTGAATCGCCGCCACCGAGGCCGGTACCGATCGACACACCGAGGCGAAGGGGATCGACGTCGGGAGTGCCGGCGTTCTTCCAGACCTCACGACCGAGCACGGTGGCCAGCTGCTCCACGTAGCTCAGGCGACGAATCTCGACCCGTGAGAGCAGGCTCTGCGGGTTCACCGCGAGGTGGCCGCCGATCCGCACGGGCAGGTCGTACTCGGCGACGAAGTCGTCTTCCAGCGTTGCGATTCCGCTGTCGCCGTTCAGCAGACCCTTCCACGTGGCATCGACGTCACCCGCGAGTGACGTGGTCGCAGCGAGGCTGGTGACGACGACACTGGGGAAGCGTCCGTTGGCGGTGGATGGGTTGGTCATGGGCCGTGTCACTCGCTCGCGGAGTCGTCGAGCTTGGCCTTGATAGCTTCTGCGGCTTCGGGGTTCTCCGCTTCGAGCTTCTGGATGTAGTTGACGGCGTCGCCGACGGTGCGCAGACCTGCGAGGTCCTCGTCGGGGATCTTCACGCCGTACTTGTCCTCGGTCTGCACTGCGATCTCGACCATGGAGAGTGAGTCGATGTCGAGGTCGTCCACGAAGGACTTCTCGATGGTCACCTCGGACGGTTCGATGCCCGTGACCTCCTCGATGATCTCTGCAAGTCCGGCGATGAGGTCTTCCTGGCTGGCCACTGTTGTGGCTCCCTTCTCTTCTGTGTAGAACGCCGAAGTCATGTGCTTCGAGACGCGATTGTGCATTTCTGCCACTCGGGGAGTGGAAGTGCGATCCGCAGTGCTGTGACTGCGGAGTGTGTGGGTCGAGCTAACCGAGCTCGGCCATTGCGGAAATGTCCGCCGGTGTCTTCAGGCCGAGATTGGCAACGCCGCGCAGTTCGCGTTTGGCGATGCCGACCAATGCGCCTGCCGGGGGCAGTTCCACAAGTCCGGTGACCTGCGCGGTGCGCAGGTAGGCGTTGCACAGATCCCATCGCACGGGGCGAGTGACCTGAGCGGCAAGCTTGTTCAGTGCATCGGCACCGGAGGCGACCGGCTGACCGTCCGAGTTGGACAGCAGCGTCCGCGTCGGCTCCGACGGGGTGATGGCGGCAGCGGCTGCGGCAACGGTGTCGCCCGCAGATGCCATGAACTTGGTGTGGAATGCGCCTGCGACCGGCAAAGCGCGAACCCGAGCCTTCTCGGGCGCGCTCTCGGCCAACTCGGCCAGTTTGGTGAGCAATCCGGCTGCGACGATCTGGCCTGCAGCGTTGACGTTGGCCGGGGCGAGGTCGAGTTCTTCGAGTCGCGCCAGGACGGCAGCTTCGTCGCCGCCGAGCACGGCGGACATGCCGGTCGGCTCCAGTGCGCACGCCTTGGCCATTGCTGCGCCACGGACGGCAGCGAGTGACACGGCGTCGTCGGAGGAGATGACGCCTGCGATCGCAGCGGCGGCGAGTTCGCCCACCGAGTGTCCGGCGATGATGGCGTCCTCGGGGAACAGGCCACGAGATGCGATCTCTTCGAATGCGAGCAGGGCCGACGCGACGACCAGGGGCTGGGTCACCGCGGTGTCGGTGATCTCCTCGGCGGTAGCTGTGGTGCCGAGGCGGACGAGGTCGAGACCGGAGGCCTTCGACCACAACGCGAGTCGGTCTGCCGCGCCTGGCAATTCGAGCCAAGGCAACAGCATGCCGGGAGTCTGGGAGCTGACCGGGCGCAAGCAACGCAATCACAGGGTTAAGAGAACACCGTCGGGTGCCGAATGAGTGATGTCGCGCTCGATGAACTCTCGACAAGCAATTTGTGGGAACCCTACAAATTGCCTCGTGGGTATCCGCTATCGCCGGAGGGTGGGTCGGCGTTACGTGACCACTTCTCCGAATGTGACCTGTGTGACATATGGGGCAGGATGGGGCGGTTCGTGATGGGTTCGAGCCAACCTACCTACCGTTGCCGCGACCCTGAGCACGTACGCATCGCGCGGGTGAGTGGGGTCGCGACCGGTGACCTCGGCGATTCGCTTGAGGCGATATCGGACCGTATTTGGATGAACAAACAGCTGCCGTGCGCAGGTTTCCACGGCACCACCACAGTCCAGATAGGCGTCGAGCGTGTCGGCCAAACCGGAACCGGCCGCCGCCAACGGAACCACCACGTGATCGTTCAACGCCGATATCGCTGCGCCGTCGTTGAGCAGTGCGCGTTCGGGCAGCAACTCACCTGCGTGCACCGGACGCGGCGCACCCCGCCAACCCGCCACCGCCTGCATCCCGGCGAAGGCCTCCACCGCGCTCGAGTGCGCCGCGCCGAGAGTGCGAGTGGTCGGGCCGATGACGACGGGGCCGTCCGAGAAGTTCTGCAGCATGTCGTCGATGAATGCGCGATGCGTGGCAGTGTCGTCGAGCTGACCGCTCACCACCATCACCAGCCGCGTTCCCTGCACCACGGCAAGTGCCGCGCGGCCGTGCTTCTGCGCCACGGCGTGCACGGTTCCGACCACCGAGACGCCTCGGTCGTCGGGAGGAGTGCCGACCAGTACCGTCGCGGGTGCCGTGGCGTCCCAGTTCAACGTGGCGGCGCGCGAGAGCATGTCCGAGCCGGTGTCTCCACGCACCACCGCGTCGACAACGAGGGCCTCGAGGCGGGTATCCCAGGCTCCACGGGACTCGGCGGCGCTGGCGTAGACCGACGCGGCCGCGAAGCCGAGCTCGCGCCCATACCGCAATACGGCCTCGGTCAGGGCCACCAACTGCTGGTCGTTGCGGGCCAGCGCCGGAAGCCATTGCTCGAAGAACTCCATCGCCACCCGCACCATGTCGACCGTCTGGCGCAGAGTGAGGCGTCGGGCAAGGTCTTGGGGGATGACCTGAAATGCGTCGAGGCTGAAGCGAATATCGCTGTTGGGGTTCTTCAGCCATTCGAGAAAGTTGTCGACGGCTGTCTGAATCAACAGCTGGACGCTGGCACGTTGGGCGGCGTCGAGATCACCGAAGAACGGCAGCTGGCCCTGCATGGTGGTGACGGCCTCGGTCGAGAGTCGGCCGGAGAACTGCTTGACGCGTCGCAGCAGGGCATCGGGCAGTGGATCGCGTTTCTGGCGTGAGGGAGCCAGTGAGGCGACCGGAAGATGCACTTCGTTGTCCGAGGTCAACGACTCACGCAACGCCTCACGGTAGGCGTCGCGTCGGGACACATCGCGTGCGGACGCACTGTCCGGTGAACCGGGCTTCGCATCGGACATAGGGAGAACCTACGCCCGACCCCCGCCCACATCGCGATGGACGTACTTCGCGACGTGGGACGGGGGTCGGGCGATCAAGGGTGGAACCTACGCGGAACCGGTATCGGCGAACGACGTCGGAGCCGCGGTGACGTCGTCGATCTTGTACTTCTCCGCAGCCTCGACAGCCTTGGACTTCTCGATCTCACCGGATGCGGCGAGGGCGGACAACGTGGCGACGACGATCGACTCGGCGTCGACGTTGAACACCCGACGTGCGGCCGGACGGGTATCGGAGAACCCGAAGCCGTCGGTGCCGAGGGTGACGTAATCGCCCGGAACCCACTGACGGATCTGGTCCGGAACGGCGCGCATCCAATCCGAGGACGCGATTACCGGGCCGTTGGCGTCGGCCAGAGCCGAGGTGACGAACGGAACGCGCTTGTCGGCACCCGGGTTGCGCAGGGACTCCTTCTCGGCGTCGACGCCGTCGCGGCGCAGTTCGCCCCATGAGGTCACCGACCAGACGGCCGAACGCACGCCCCACTCCTCGAACAGCAGCTCGCGCGCCTTGCGGGCCGAGACCATGCCGACGCCCGACGCCAGCAGCTGCGCCTCGGGTCCGTCGCCCTCCTGCGGAGCAGCGAACCGGTAGATGCCCTTGAGCAGACCCTCGACGTCCAGGTTCTCCGGCTCGGCCGGCTGTACGTACGGCTCGTTGTAGAGGGTGATGTAGTAGAAGATGTTCTCGCCGCCGAACCCTTCCACGCCTTCGGTGCCGCCGTACATCCGTCGCAGACCGTCCTTGACGATGTGCGCGATCTCGTACGAGAACGCCGGGTCGTAGGCCACGGCCGCCGGGTTGGTCGACGCCAACAGCAGCGAGTGACCGTCGGCGTGCTGCAGGCCCTCACCGGTGAGGGTGGTGCGACCTGCGGTGGCGCCGAGCACGAATCCGCGAGCCATCTGGTCTGCTGCCGCCCAGAGACCGTCGCCGGTGCGCTGGAATCCGAACATCGAGTAGAAGATGTACAGCGGGATCATGACCTCGCCGTGCGTGGCGTACGAAGTACCGACCGCGGTGAACGACGACGTCGAACCGGCCTCGTTGATGCCCTCGTGCAGGATCTGGCCGACCGAGCTCTCCTTGTAGGCGAGCATCAGCTCCGAGTCAACCGAGGTGTACAGCTGGCCGTTGCGGTTGTAGATCTTCAGCGACGGGAACCACGAGTCCATACCGAAGGTGCGGGCCTCATCGGGAATGATCGGCACGATTCGGTGGCCGATCTCCTTGTCTCGCAACAGCTCCTTCATGACACGCACGAGCGCCATGGTGGTGGCGACTTCCTGCTTGCCGGAGCCCTTGCGCAGCGTCTTGTACGTGTCGTCGCCCGGCTGCGGCAGCGGCTTGACGTCGACGCGGCGCTCGGGGACGAATCCGCCGAGCTTGTTGCGACGATCGAGCATGTACTGGATCTCGGGGGCATCCGGGCCGGGGTGGTAGTACGGCGGCATGTACGGATCCTTCTCGAGCTCCTCGTCGGAGATCGGGATGTGCTGGAGATCGCGGAACGTCTTGAGATCGTCGAGTGTCAGCTTCTTCATCTGGTGCGTGGCGTTACGGCCCTCGAAGTGCTTGCCGAGGGTGTAGCCCTTGATGGTGTGCGCCAGGATGACCGTCGGCTGGCCCTTGTGCGACATCGCGGCCGCGTAGGCAGCGTGCACCTTGCGGTAGTCGTGGCCGCCGCGCTTGAGGTTCCAGATCTCGTCGTCGGACAGATCCTTGACGAGCTCCTTGGTGCGCGGATCGCGGCCGAAGAAGTGATCGCGGACGTACCCGCCGTCGTTTGCCTTGTAGGTCTGGAAGTCGCCGTCGGGCGTGGTGTTCATGAGGTTCACCAGTGCGCCGTCGCGGTCCTTGTGCAGCAGCGAGTCCCACTCGCGGCCCCAGACGACCTTGATGACGTTCCAGCCGGCACCGCGGAAGAACGACTCCAGTTCCTGGATGATCTTGCCGTTGCCGCGGACCGGGCCGTCGAGGCGCTGCAGGTTGCAGTTGACGACGAACGTGAGGTTGTCGAGGCCCTCGGTGGCGGCCACGTGCGCGAGTCCACGCGATTCCGGCTCGTCCATCTCGCCGTCGCCGAGGTACGCCCACACGTGCTGATCGGTGGTGTCCTTGATGCCGCGGTCGTTGAGGTAGTGATTGAAGCGGGCCTGGTAGATGGCGTTCATCGGGCCGAGACCCATCGATACCGTCGGGAACTCCCAGAAGTCCTGCATCAGACGCGGGTGCGGGTACGACGGCAGTCCGCCGCCCTCGTTCACGTGACTGGCCTCCTGGCGGAAGCCGTCCATGCGCTCGGCCGGAATGCGGCCCTCGAGGAAGGCGCGGGCGTAGATGCCGGGGGAGGCGTGACCCTGGATGAAGATGTGGTCGCCGCCGCCCGGGTGGTCCTTGCCGCGGAAGAAGTGGTTGAAGCCGACCTCGTACAGCGCAGCCGACGAGGCGTACGTGGAGATGTGGCCACCGACTCCGACGCCGGGACGCTGCGCGCGGTGCACCATGATCGCGGCATTCCAGCGAATCCAGGCACGGTAGCGGCGTTCCATCGACTCGTCACCGGGGAACCACGGCTCGTTCTCGGTGGGAATGGTGTTGACGTAATCCGTCGACGTCAGCGACGGCAGTGCGACGCGGCGCTCGCCGGCGCGCTCGAGCAACCTGAGCATCAGGTAGCGAGCGCGGTTGGGGCCGGACCTCTCCAACAGGCCGTCGAACGATTCGATCCATTCGTTGGTCTCGTCGTTGTCGATATCGGGCAGGTACGACGCGACACCCTCACGGATGACGCGGACCCGGCCGTCAGAGCCTTCTTGCCTGCAGACGATGTGTTCTGCCGTTCGCCGCTGTTCACTTCGGACAACGTGTGCACTCCTCAATGTGGCGGACGCTCGGTGTGGCGTCCGGTCCCGGTAGACCCGCCCCTGTGACGGCGGTCTACTTTCCTCGTTCTCGTGATTCCTCCCCAATCCTGCTACATCTTGTCGGTTCTGGTAGTACAGAGGCCCGATACCCACCAGTAGAAATTTATGTACGCAATTTCGGCGCGGTCAGCTTGCGCGAACGGCTTCAACACTGTTCGCTTTGTCTACTGCACCCACAATTCAAGGAGGTCACCACCGTGGTCGCCGCGGCGGACGCTCAGAACTACGCTCAGAAACTTGGCATCACTCGCGACATGGTCGTACAGGAGCTGGGCTGGGACGAGGACACCGACGATGATCTGCGCGCCGACGTAGAAGATGCGATCGGTGGCGAGACCCTCGACGAGGATTCCGACGAGGTGATCGACGTTGTACTGCTGTGGTGGCGCGACGGAGACGGTGACCTGGTCGATGCACTCATGGATGCAATCGGTCCGCTCTCGGACGATGGCATCGTGTGGGTCCTCAGCCCCAAAACCGGCATGTCCGGTCACGTCGAACCCAGTGAGATTGCCGAGTCCGCCCCGACCGCAGGATTGACGCAGACCTCTGCGGCAAACCTCGGTGACTGGATCGGAAGTCGATTGGTTCAGCCCAAGACCCCTGCCACCAAGCGGTAGGGGAGATGCTCGACACAGGAAGACGGTTCTAGATGCCGATCGAGGTTGGCGCGGTTGCGCCCGACTTCACCCTCAAAGACCAGAACAACCAACTGGTCACGTTGTCGTCGTACAGGAACGTCAAAAACGTTCTGCTCGTGTTCTATCCACTGGCCTTCACCGGCACGTGCCAGGGCGAGCTGTGCAAAGTACGCGACGAGTTACCGACCTTCGAGAACGACGACACCGCGGTGTTGGCGATCTCGGTGGGTCCGCCTCCGACCCACAAGATCTGGGCTGCAGAACAGGGTTACACCTTTCCGCTGCTGTCGGACTTCTGGCCGCACGGTGAGGTTGCTCAGGCCTACGGGGTTTTCAACGACACAGCAGGATTCGCCAATCGCGGAACGTTCGTGGTCGACAAATCCGGAATCATCAGGTTCGCCGAAATGAACGGACCTGGCGAGGCTCGCGACAGTTCGTCGTGGTCCGAGGCTCTCGCACAGGTCAGCTGACCTGCGGAATTGTAGTTAGAGATCAGACACGATAAATTTCTCCAAGCGTTCCGGTGGCCCGGGGTTGTCCCCAGGCCACCGGTACTCGGGCGTATAGCTCAGCGGTAGAGCTCTGGTTTTACACACCAGCGGTCGGGGGTTCGAACCCCTCTGCGCCCACCCCTGCCGCATCCTCGGCACTCGACGTTCCGGTCGCTACATTTCGCGGCCGAGCAGCAACAAAAGCAGGACTCTTCGCAGATCCGCGTGAAGCTCGGGTAGGCGTTGTATTCGGCCTGCGCGTACCTCGCGCGCAACCAGTTCGGTAGCGAGGGCCGCAGCGGCAGTAGCGTCGATCTCGGCCGGAGCTCCGTCGATGCCCGCTTGAGCGCGTAGCAACGTCCCGATCCCACGTAGCGTCTGCGCGAACAGTGCGGCCCGTGAGTCGCGTGAAGTGTGTGCGCGATCGCCCACGGTGAGGATCTCCACGAAGAAGGCGCGCGAGCCACCGGGCCGCTCCATCCACCACCGAAGATAACGATGTAGTCCGGCATCGAAAGCGGCGAACATGTCCTCGGCCCCGGACATCTCGCGGGCGGCGTCGCTCAGCTCTTCCCGTAGCGCGTCGCCATGCTGCTCGCACAGGGCGATGAAACACTCGGCCTTGTCGGAGAACAGGGCATAGAACGCGCGATCGGTCACCCGGGCTCGACGGGCCACTTTGGGGACGCTCGCTTTCGAGTAGCCGACCTCGTCGACCAGGTCTTCCATTGCCTGCAACAACCGGGCGCGCTGCGAGGCCTTGACTTCCTCGGCTCCGAGTTTGTGCCGTCCACGAGGGAGCGGAGTTGCACCGGTTTCCGTGTCCGACATCAGTACCTCCTCGCAGATGTGTGTCGTGTGATCCTCATCCAATCATCCGGCCCTGCTTCCCTTTGGACATGCATGCGTGTTTAATGTGGCGCATGACGAAACGACACATCTTCCGTCTCGCGTCGCGGATCGGTCTTGCAACGCTGTTGGTCGTGATCGGTGCCGGGACTGCGAGTGCGGTCGGACCCGCTCCGGGACCGGTTCAGGCAGCTGCCCTGGGGGCGCGAGCTTTCATCTACGGCAATCCGCTGTTGGAATTGCTGCGTGTGCGTGACACGGCCACCAGTGTTCCGTGTCCGGACGACCGCGGCCTCGCTCCGGTGAACGCGATCTCCTCGCGTCCCGCCTTCATCGCGCCGGACGAGAAACTCGTGGTCGCCCCGAACGTCGACACGCTGTACTCCATGGCGCATCTGGATCTGAGCGACGGTCCGGTGGTGCTGTCGCATCCGGACATGGGAGACCGATATTTCAACTTTCAGCTTATGGACTCGTACACGAACGTGGTCGGTTACGTGGGCTCTCGCACCAGTGGTTCAGATGCCGGAAAATTCGCGATCACCTGGTCCGGCGCGCCTGGCCCTGAAGTCCCCGGTGTCACCACCATCACCGTGTCGGACAGCAGGATCTGGTTGCTCGGACGCACACTTGCCGGCGACGAAGCCGACCGCGCCGATGCATTCGCGCTGATGAGCCAATACACGGTCACACCTCCCGCGGGTCCGCAGACGTTCACCGACTGCGCGCCCTTCGTTCCCGTGGAGCCGCCGAAGCCGGAGGGAACCGCGCTTCTCGACGCCATCAGCGCTGCCATGGAACAGAATCCGCCTCCGATTCGCGACGCAGCCGAGCTTGCCGAACTAGCGCGCATCGGCGTCGGACCCGGACTGCGCGTTGCCGATGCGGGCCTGAGTCCGGTCGCATTCCGCGCACTAGATCAAGCCGTGCGTGCTGCAGAGTCCTCGTTGCCGGCTGTGGTGAGCGGCTCGCAGTATGCGGGCGCGCTCCGCAGTCAGGGGTGGTCGTCACCGCCGGACACCATCGGTGACTACGGAACCGATTACGTCACCAGGGCGGGCGTGGCAGAGATCGGACTCGGAGCCAACACACCGCAGGAAGCGGCTTACGTCACCGCGTTGCTGGACCGAAATGGACTGCCGCTCAACGGGGCGAACAGCTATCGGCTGCACTTCCCGCCCGGTGGGCAACCTCCCGCTGACGCGTTCTTCTCCATCACGGTCTACGACGGGGACGGCTTTTTGCCGTCGGTCCCCGGGAACCGTCACAGCATCAGCGACAGCAGACCCGGCCTGGTCTATCAGCCGGATGGCTCACTGGATATGGTCTTTTCCCGGGAGGATCCCGGAGTGCCCGGTGCGAACTGGCTTCCGCTGCCGGATGGTTCATTTCGCGTATATCTCCGCATGTACGTTCCAGGGTCCGCTGTGCTCGATGGCAGTTGGTCCCCGCCCGGAATCGAACGGTGGAACCGCTAGCCGCAGGCGCGCGGTCACCTGAGCCGTCGAAACTGTACGCAGCGGGTTGATCCACCGGTGTTAGATTCGCTTGCGAAAAGAGCTTTCGACGACTTGAGGTGGATCTGGTGAACGAGTTCGAGTCCCTGATGACACTGCTAGACCAGCGGCACTCGTGCCGGCAATTCCTGCCGAAGCAGGTATCACGGGAGGTGCTCGGACAACTGTTGGCGGCTGCGCAGCGAACTCCGTCCTGGTCCAACACCCAGTCGTGGCAGATCATCGTGACCGAGGGCGATGCCACCCGTAAGTTCTCCGACGCACTGGTGGAGCACGTGGCGTCCGGTGTGCCGCAACCGGACTTTCCGTTCCCGGCCAACTACAACGCCCTGCACCGAGCGCGCAGACGCGAATGCGGTGGCGCGCTGTACGAGAGCATCGGAGTGGTCAAGTCCGACACCGAGGCGACGACTCGCCAATTCATTCGTAACTACGAACTGTTCGACGCCCCGCACGCGGCCATCATCACCACCGACGCCGATCTGGGTGTGTACGGGGCGGTCGACTGCGGGCTGTATCTCCAAACTTTCCTGCTTGCCGCGCAGAGTCTCGGTCTCGGAGCCATCGCTCAGGCAGCGCTCGCCGCATACTCGCCGTTTCTGCACGAATGGTTCGACATCCCGGACACCCGAAAAGTGGTGGCCGGCATCTCCTTCGGCTATCCCGACGAAACTCACCCGATCAACGGATTCCGTACCAGCCGAGCGCCGCTCGACGAGACTGTGAGATTCGTCAGCTGAGCAAATCCGGCGTCAGTGCGAGAGGCGTCGCACGAGTTCTCTGCCCACGTCCGTTCCCGAACGCCAGGCGCTCTCCACTCTGGGCACTCCGGATTCGCACCACTGGTCGCCCGCCAAACCAACGTAGCGTCCGTCTTGCTGCTGAAGTGCGAAGTTCGAATCGTGTTGCGCCGCAGGCTTGGCGAAGGTCCACCGATGAGCGTGAGTCCATGCGGGTGCCGCCGAGACGACGGACAACTCACGTAGCGCGTCGAGAACCGGGGCGATCGCGTCGTCGGGGTTGTCGAGATGTTGCTGCGCTCGTTCCGACGTCGTGTGCACCACCAGAACCGGCGCCCCGTCGCCGCGCCGGGCACCGTCGTCGACGACGAAGTCGATGTCGGGATGATCGTTGACGAACGCGGCGTCCCGGAAGGGAATGTCTAGCCCGTCGAACCCGCATGCCACCGCGATGACGGGAACGTAATCGACGGCATCGGGGACGGCGGTCATTCGCGCCGCCTGCGGATCCGGCATCGCCACCACGATGTGGCCGTCGGGAAGGTCGGTCAACTCGGTGGAATGTTGGATGTCGTAGCCGTCGAGCATGTTTCGTACCAGGGATCGAAGCCCGTTCGGGGTCGCCCAGCGAACCGGTCCGGTCGTCGTGCACGGAACCGTTTCGGGTTTGAGGATGCCGAACGTGTTTGCCCACTGACGGGCCAGGCCCCCGGACTCCCAGTTGGCGACCACCGTCGAGAATTCTTGATCTCGGACGGTGAAGTAGCCCGCCCCCAGATCGACGCGACGGCCGTGTAGCTCCGGCGAGGACATCCGCCCACCCGGAGCGCGTCCTCTGTCGACGATGCGGAACGGCACGTCTGCGTCGCGGAGAACCTGCGCACAGGCCGCACCGGCTATGCCGGCACCGACGATGGTGACCGGATCGGTGATGCTGCCCGTTTCGGAGTTCATCGGTCCAGTATGCCGGGATCAGTCGGTCGCGTCGGTGAGCCGAAGGAATTCGGCACCGCGGGGTGAGATTCGGTAGCCGGTCTCGAGGCTGATCGTCAGCCCTAGAGTCTTCAGCCGGCGTACACGGGCTTTGAACGTCTTCGTATCCAGTCCGGCCTGCTCGGCAAGGTCCGCTGCGCGGCGTCCGGGTTCGGCGGCGATGGCCGTCAATACTTCACGTGTCCAAGCAGATTCAGACCGAGAGTCCATCCGCGAAAGCGTTGTCCTCAAAGTGTTCAGTGCGGTCTCGTCCAGTGCGGCATCGTCGGCCAGGGCATCACGAGGATCGGCACCGAGGTAGGAGACCTCGATCAGATAGGTGGGATGCGCACTGGGGCCGAAGAACGATCTCACGAGGTGACTGAGCGATATTTCCCCCGCGGCCCGGGCATCCGCGTCGGTCAGCCCGTCAGGATCCACCTCGCGGACGGAGTCGATGCGAATCATGCCCGAGGGTGAGCGCTGAACCGACCCGGCAGTCACTTTCGGACTCGACCAACGTCGATAGACCCGGCGGACCGTACCGTCGGCGATAGCTCGAGCGACGGCGACGGTGAAGATCACGAGCCTGCCTCCATGGTTAGAGACGATATCAAGTCTGCACGCTGTGCGTGGAAAGAACTGCGCCAGAGGCATTCTGGACATATCGGTCACCAGCTGCAGTGGCGTTCACTTTGTGTTCGACTACAGGGATGGCCATTACAGAGAAGCCGGACACCGGCGAGAACGGACTCGGTACCAGCCTGAAGCCACGGCACGTGACGATGATCTCGATAGCCGGAGTCATCGGTGCGGGATTGTTCGTGGGTTCGGCGAACGCCATCGCGACGGCAGGCCCAGCAGTGTTGCTGGCGTATCTGTTCGCGGGAACACTCGTGATCTTGGTGATGCGCATGCTGGGGGAGATGGCGACGGCCAATCCCGACACCGGCTCGTTCTCCACGTATGCCACACGCGCGCTGGGTCATTGGGCCGGATTCTCGGTCGGATGGCTCTACTGGTGGTTCTGGGTGCTGGTGATCCCGGTCGAAGCGACCGCGGCTGCATCCATTCTCACCAACTGGCTCGGCGGAGCGCAATGGATGTGGGCACTGCTCATCGTCATCGCCCTCACCGCGACCAACCTGATCAGCGTCGGCAACTACGGCGAATTCGAGTTCTGGTTCGCCCTGGTGAAGGTCGTGGCCATCATCGCGTTCATCGGCCTCGGGATCGCAGCCATCCTGGGATGGCTACCCGATTCGGAAGTAAGTGGCGTGGACCAACTCTGGGCCTCGGGCGGATTCATGCCCCTCGGGTTCGGCGCGGTGATCGCGGCCATGCTGACGACGATGTTTTCGTTCATGGGCTCGGAAATCGTCACCATCGCCGCTGCCGAATCCAAGGACCCGGCAAAGGGAATCACCCGCGCCACGAACTCGGTGATCTGGCGAATCTCGATCTTCTACTTCGGTTCCATCTTCGTCATCGTCGCGTTGGTGCCCTGGAACGAACTGGACCCCAATACGGGCTCGTACCAATTCGTACTGTCCAAGATGGGGATCCCGCACGCCGAGACCATCATGGACATCGTCATTCTGACCGCTGTTGCGTCGTGCCTGAATTCGGCGCTCTACACCGCGTCGCGCATGCTGTATTCCCTCGGCGATCGAGGCGACGCACCCATGGCGGTCAAGAAGATCGCCACGAACGGGGTGCCGTGGGTTGCGGTGATCGCCTCGATGGTGCTCGGGTTCCTCGCCGTGGTGGGAAACTACATCCTGCCCGAGAAGCTCTTCACCTACCTGCTGGCCACCACGGGAGCCGTCGCGCTCTTCGTCTACCTCGCCATCGCCAGCAGCCAGCTGGTGCTGCGGCGTCACCTCGACCGCGACGGCGAACGCCCTGCCGTTCGGATGTGGCTCTACCCGTGGTTGACCTACCTGGCCATCGGGTTCATCGTGTTCGTCCTGGTGATGATGGTGGTCCGGCCGGAGCAGCGGGCGTCCATTCTGCTGTCGGCAGTGCTGGCGGCCGTGACCGTGGTCGGTGGAATTGCGGTGCAGCGCCGAAATGCGCGGCGCGACATTGTTGCCGCCCGCGCATCGGAGTGAGTCCTACTGGACTCCCGCATACACCTGCCGGTACAGATCGACGATCTGCTCTGCCGTCGGCACGATCGGATTGTTGCCCGGGCTGCCCGACGCGAGCGCCTGCTCGGCCATCAGCGGCAACAGCTGGTCCCACTTCGCCTCGTCGATACCGAAGGTCTCCGGCGTCGGAACCTCCACCTCACGGCACAGTGTGACGATCGCATCCTGCAACTTGCCACCGGCAAGCTCATCCGAATCGCTTTCCGACGCCGCGCCCAGTGCGCGTGCGCAGTCGGCGTAACGCGCCTGGGCCCCGTCGATCGAGAATGCCGTGACGGCAGGCAACAGCATCGCATTGGAAAGCCCGTGTGCAACATGGAAATGCGCGCCGATCGGCCGACTCATACCGTGCACCAAACAGACACTCGCATTGGAGAACGCCATCCCGGCCTGCGTCGAGGCATGCATCATCGCCTCGCGTGCCTGCCGGTCGTCGCCGTCCCGATACGCCCGCAGTAACGACGTCCCGATCGTACGAATCGCACTGAGCGCCAAACCGTCGGAAATGGGGTTGGCCTTCTTGCTGACATACGCCTCGATGGCGTGGGTGAGTGCATCGACACCGGTATCGGCCGTCAAACGTGCCGGCATCGACATCGTCAACTCGAAGTCGATGATCGAGGCGATCGGCAGGAACGACAGGCCGGGGCACAACATCTTCTCGTCCGAGGCGACATCGGTGATGATGGTGAACTGAGTTGCCTCCGAACCACTTCCGGCCGTGGTGGGGATGGCGATGATCGGTAGTGCCGGGCCGGTCGAGAGCACCGGAGCCTTGTAGTCGCGCATCGTGCCGCCCTGCACCGCGAGAATGGCCAACGCCTTGGCCGTGTCCATCGGACTGCCGCCGCCGAACCCAATGATCGAATCGGCCGAATGCTGCTGCACCGCTTCGAGACCGGAGACCAACGAATCGGTCGTCGGATCCGGAACGGTGCCCGAGAACAATGCCGGCGTCTTCCCGGCCTCGGTCATGATCGTCATCAAACGATCCGCCGAGCCGTTGCCGGCCATGAACGCATCGGTGACGAGCAACGGCCGTGACACGTCGAGGTCGGTCAGTACCGTCCCCAACTCTTCGACGGCACCGCCGCCCAGCTTGAGGAACCGAGGAAACGAAATATTGGCAACCATGGTGTGCTCCTTCGCGGGCTTTGTAGAACTCAGCTGTTTTCGGGGAATCCGAGATTGATGCCGCCGTGGCTGGGGTCGAGCCAGCGACTGGTGACGGCTTTGCCACGGGTGAAGAAGTGAACGCCCTCGGTGCCGTGGGCGTGGCTGTCGCCGAAGAGGGAGTTCTTCCAGCCGCCGAAGCTGTAGTACGCCATGGGAACCGGGATGGGGACGTTGATGCCGACCATGCCGACCTCGACCTCGTTCTGGAAGCGGCGTGCCGCCCCACCGTCGTTGGTGAAGATGGCAGTGCCGTTGCCGTACGGGTTGTCGTTGATCAGCCGCAGTGCGTCGTCGTAGGTCTCGACACGGACGACCGAGAGCACGGGTCCGAAGATCTCGTCGGTGTAGATGCTCATGTCCGGCGTGACGTTGTCGATGAGGGTGGGGCCGAGCCAGAATCCGTCGGCCGCCCCGTCGGGCTGGACGGTGCGACCGTCGACGACGAGGGTGGCCCCGGCCGCTTCGCCTGCGTCGACGTAGGAGGCGACCTTGTCCCGGTGTGCCTTGGTGACGAGCGGGCCCATGTCTGCGCCTCGGGTTCCGTCGCCGGTCACCAACGGTGTAGTCCGCTCGGCGATCTTCGCGACGAGTTCGTCGGCGATGTTCCCGACGGCGACGAGTGCGGAGATGGCCATGCAGCGTTCGCCTGCGGAGCCGAAGCCCGCGTTGACCATGGCGTCGGCGGCGAGGTCGAGATCTGCATCGGGGAGGACGACGGCGTGGTTCTTGGCACCGCCGAGGGCTTGGACGCGCTTTCCGTGGGCTGTGCCGGTGGAGTAGACGTACTGGGCGATGGGGGTGGAGCCGACGAAGGAGATCGATTTGATCTTCTTGTTCTCGAGGAGTTCGTCGACGGCCACCTTGTCGCCTTGAAGGACGTTGAAGACGCCGTCGGGCAGGCCTGCCTCGGCCCAGAGCTGGGCGAGCCAGATGCTGGCGCTCGGGTCTTTCTCGGAGGGTTTGAGGACGACGGTGTTGCCGGCGGCGATGGCGATGGGGAAGAACCACATCGGGACCATGGCGGGGAAGTTGAAGGGGGAGATGATGCCGACCGGTCCGAGCGGTTGACGGATGGAGTAGACGTCGACGCCGGTGGAGGCGTTCTCGGTGTATCCGCCCTTGAGTAGATGGGCCATGCCGCAGGCGAATTCGACGACTTCTTGGCCGCGGGAGATCTCACCGAGTGCGTCGGAGAGGACCTTCCCGTGTTCGGCGGTGATGATCTCGGCGAGCTCGTTCTTTTTGGCGTTCAACAGTTCTCGGAACGAGAACAGGATGGAGGTTCGCTTGGCGAGGGAGGTGTCGCGCCACGCCGGGAACGCAGCTGCAGCCGCGTCGATGACCGCGCGGGCGTCGCCGGTGTCGGCCAGGGTGAGC
>NZ_BAOX01000006.1:0-49296 GCF_000813105.1 Rhodococcus sp. BS-15
GATCGACGGCGGCGAGGTAGGCGGCTCCGGCGTCGAAACATTGCTTCTCGGTGTCGGCCCATCGGCCGGCGAGTCGATCCTGGGGTCGCAGTGCGGTGGAGGCCTCGACGCCCGCCGAGGCGATGGACTGACGCTTGTCCATGTCGAGAAACGCGGCGACAGCGTTGTCCTGGGAACGACGCGCGGCGGCGTCCGATTCGGCACCCCGGCGGAACACCCCAGGCCAGCGACTTGTCACCTGCTCGATAGTACCGACGGGAACCCTGGCGATGTCGCAGTCGTTGGCGGAGTACGTCCAAGAACCGGACATTCCCACTACGGTTGAACCCGTAACGGGAAACCAATTGCGAAAGGACCTCTCAATGGGCGTCAGCCTCAGCAAGGGTGGCAATGTCTCGCTCACCAAGGCAGCTCCGAACCTGACCGCGGTCGTGGTCGGTCTCGGATGGGACATCCGCACGACGACCGGCACCGACTTCGACCTCGACGCCAGCGCCATCGCTCTGAACTCGACGAAGAAGGCCTTGAGCGACGGGCACTTCGTGTTCTTCAACAACCTGAAGTCTCCCGACGGCTCCATCGAGCACACCGGGGACAACACCACCGGTGAGGGCGACGGAGACGACGAGCAGATCAAGGTCGATCTCGCCGCGGTACCGCCGGAGATCGAGACCATCGTCTTCCCCGTGTCGATCTACGATGCGGACGCCCGCTCGCAGTCGTTCGGTCAGGTGCGCAACGCGTTCATTCGCGTCGTGAATCAAGCCGACAACTCGGAGCTCGCGCGCTACGACCTCAGCGAGGATGCCTCCACCGAGACCGCCATGGTCTTCGGTGAGCTGTACCGCAACGGCGCGGAGTGGAAGTTCCGCGCGGTCGGTCAGGGCTACGCCTCCGGACTCGCCGGAATCGCTCGCGACTTCGGAGTAAACGTGTAGTAAAGGCCCTCTCAAGATTGGGAGTACCCCCGCCTCGTCATTCATGATGGGCGGGGGTTTTTCCGTCTTTAGTCTCGAGAAGGGCCACGCCAGTGGTTGTGAAGATCTTCGGATGGTCGATCGCGGTCACCATCGTGTCCGTCATCGTGGCTTTCCTGTACGGCGGGATCGAGGCGATGATCCTCGTCCTCATCCTCGGCGTGCTCGAGGTGTCGCTGTCCTTCGACAATGCCGTCATCAACGCCACCGTGCTGCGACGCATGAGCGAGTTCTGGCAGAAGATCTTCCTCACCATCGGCATCATCATCGCCGTGTTCGGCATGCGGCTGCTGTTCCCGCTGGTCATCGTCTGGGCTGCGTCGGGCCTCGGTCCGGTCGCCGCCCTCGACCTGGCGCTCAACCCGCCGGCAGACGGTGCCGCGACCTTCCCGGACGGTTCGCCCAGCTACGAGACGCTCCTCACCGATGCGCATCCGCAGATCGCTGCATTCGGCGGCATGTTCCTGCTGATGCTCTTCCTCGGCTTCATCTTCGAGGACCGCGACATCACTTGGCTGAGCTGGCTCGAGAAGCCCCTCGCCCGCATCGGCCGCCTCGATCAGCTCTCCGTGGTCGTCGCGGGCCTGCTGCTGGTCCTGAGCGCCGAGTTCCTCGCCGACGACGACAAGATCTCCACCGTCATGGTCTCCGGCGTGCTCGGCATGATCACCTACATCGCGGTCAACGGACTCGGTGAGCTCTTCCACGTCGAAGAAGAAGGCGAGGAGTCCTCGCACGGACCGAGCGAACTGGCGAAGGCGACGGGTAAGGCCGGGTTCTTCCTGTTCCTCTACCTCGAGGTGCTCGACGCGTCCTTCTCGTTCGACGGTGTCATCGGTGCGTTCGCCATCACCGCGGACCCCATCATCATCGCGCTCGGCCTCGGCTTCATCGGCGCGATGTTCGTTCGCTCGATCACGGTGTTCCTGGTTCGCAAGGGAACGTTGTCGGACTACGTGTACCTCGAGCACGGTGCGCACTGGGCGATCGGTGCGTTGTCCATCATCCTGCTGGTCTCGATCGGTGTGCACATCAACGAGCTGATCACCGGCTTCGTGGGAATCCTGTTCATCGGAGCTGCCCTGCTGAGCAGCATCCGACGCAACAAGCGTCTGGAGAACGAAGGCGTGGAGACCGCAGTCAGCGTCTGACCGCCGGGCTCGGAGCCGCGAGACTCACAGCTCCGAGATATCGACGAGCCCGTCCTGCAGGGCCCGCGCGACCAGGGCCGCTTTGGTCGGTGCCGGGCGCCCGACCGAGGTGTACTTGGCCCGAATTCGGGTGAGGTGGGTGTTGACCGTGCCGAGCGAGAGAAACAGTGCCTTCGCCACTTCGGTCTTCGAGTCGTGTCGAATCCAGCAGAGCAGCACCTCGATCTCGCGGCCGGTCAGATCCGGTCGCGGCGGGAAAGGGCCCGCGGCGGCGGGAACGGGGTGAATCTGCAGTGCAGGCGGAACCAGGCTGATGGTCCCACGTGAACGGCGCGTCGTCGGGGCTCCCGAGTCGTCAGCGGAGGGCAAGGGTTCGAGCAGAGCGGACATCGGATCTCCCGGGCGCTGAGGTGGGTTGAGACCAACTAAACCAATGGCGACGATTCTCACAGGTAATTCGCAGGTTTTCTGCCCTGACTATTAGGGGCATTGAACCGTCAACCGTCCCGTCAGCGTGTCACAGAGCTACGACAGTCTGCCGACCGTCGCCATCGAGTTCGATCCGCACATCGGCGCTCGAGTCGCTGACCAGGGTGAATGCAGTTCTTCGTGCGGCGGGATGGCAGTATTCGCGCGGTCACCACCCCGCCTGATGCACCCAGGAACGTCTCGGAAACCGCAGTGCTCACTCGCGCGGAAATTGTGGGATGAACCACAGCCTCGTCGAGCAGAACCACCTGCATTGCGGTGCGCTGTGAGTCAATCCTGCGGAGGTAGCTCGGGCATCGGGAGCCAGCCGTCCTCGACCGCTCGCTTGTACAGATCGGTCTTCGTCGGTGCCGGACGCCCCGCCTCGGCGTATTTGTTGCGGATCCGGACCAGGTAGTCGTTGACGGTCTGCTCGGACAGTCCGGCCAGGCGGGCGACGCGTCCGGCCTTCTCGCCCGACGCGTAGAGGGCGAGTACCTCGCGCTGGCGTGGACTGAGTCCGACGTCGGGAAGTTGCGGATCGCCGTCGATCGCGGCAGCCCAGTCCGTTGTGACGACTTGTCCGCCGCTCGCTGCGCGCCGGATCGCGGAGACGATCGCCGCCGCGGGTGCGGACTTTCGGACCACACCCAGTACGCCTGCACGGGCAGCCGAGCGAACCAGAAACGCGTTCTCGGCACCGGTGTAGACGAGCACGCGCGCACCGGCGGCGTGCAGTTGCTCCACGTTCGAGCGGGGCGAGGATCCGTCACCCAGCCGAAGATCGAGAACCACCAGATCGAGGGTCTGCTGCTGGGCGAGCAACTCTGCGACGGTGGCGGCGGTGGACACCAGTTCCAGGTCGGGTTCGTCTGCGAGCATCGCTTTGAGTCCGAGCGCTACCGATTCGTGGTCCTCCACCAGGCCTATGCGCCGCCCCCCCGCAGCAGATCCTTCGTGCGCCTTCGACATCTCTGCCATATCCCCGCCCCCACCCGTTGCGTACCGTGTTACCTGTTTTGTACCAGGTTCTCGGCTTCTCGGGGTTCGACGCAGATGCGCGTCGGGCCGGCACTCGCGCCTCGGACCTGACGAACAACACGAACAGCACGACCAGCAGCAGAGCTCGTCCCCACACCCCGACGAGAACGAAGAACTCCTCGTCGTTGGCGTCGGCACCCGAGGCCAACGCGGCGAAGTACTTGAAGACGCCGATTCCCATCGACAGATCGACGACCAGGTATGCGGCGACGAGTCCCCACGGGACCCGAAGCAGCACCAGGAAGGGCAGCAGCCACAGCGTGTACTGCGGCGAGTGCACCTTGTGCAGCAGCATGAATCCGCACAGCATCGATCCGCTCACCGCGACCCACGGGTACGTTCCGAGCACCTTTGCGCGACGCCAGCCGAGCCACAGCGCGAGAGCGAACGCGGCGAACACCAGCAGCGGCGACGCGACGTCGACCACATCCTGGAAGGACGCCTCGGCCTCCGCGTAGGCATCGGGAGTCATCTGGTCGCCGATGTAGAAGTGGCGCAGTCCCCAGTACCAGATGGAGTTGGTCGTCAGGTCTGCCTGCCGCAGCGACTGGAACGTGAAGGATGCACGCCACCCCTCGTAGCCGAGCACTGCGAACGGCAGGTTCACAGCGACGACCGTGCCGATCGCCGCGCCGGCAACCATCAGGCCGCCGCGGATGTCCCAGCGACCTCGGATGGTGTCTGCGGACTCGCGCCCGTCGATGCCGCCGGTGACCACGTACGCGATCAGGGGCAACACGAATGCTCCCGGATAGAGCTTGAGGCAGAAGCCGACGGCCAGCAGCACCGACGCGAGAATCGCTTTGCGCCGCAGCGGCATCGGCAGCGTCATGACGAAGATCGCGCCGACGGCGGCGGCCACGACGGGTAGCTCCCAGTTGTGGAAGGCGTACATCACCAGTGGCGGGCCGATCGACCACAGCAAGGCGGACCAGCCGGCCATGCGGCCGAGCATCCAGGCGGTGAGCAGACCGAACGGCGCGAGAATCAACGCCGAGGTCAACAGGAACTGTGCATCGGTGTGGGCTGGAATGGCTCCGAGCCACATCAGCAACCCACTGAGGACGGGGTACTCCACCGTCCCGCCGGTGAGGATCCCGTCGCTGGTGATGGCTCCGTGGATGTAGGGAAAGATGTGATTGTCGATGTCTCGGCCGAGCCACAGGAATTGGATGTCGGAGTAGCAGACCGAGGAATCCTTGATGGCGTCGAACACCGTGCTGCGACCGGACGCGTCGAACGGCGCGACCGCGCATCGGGCCTTGTTGAGATATCCCAGAATCAATCCCACCGCAGCCATCGCGACGACCACGACGACCGTCATCGGATTGGCGCGGACCCCGGATCGCATGGTGCAAGACTATGACGCGCGAACGCCGGACCGTGCGCCCGACGCGAATTAGCAGGTCAGGGCCCTGTCGTGTATCTTCGAGGGGTTGCTGACGCAACGACCCTCCTGCCACGGATAGTCCGTGGCCGTTTTCACTAGTCCACAGGAGGTGATGAGGTCTTATGCGTCATTACGAATTGATGGTCATTCTCGACCCCAATCTGGACGAGCGCACTGTCGCTCCGTCGCTCGATACGTTCCTCAACGTCGTTCGCAAGGATGGCGGCACCGTCGACAAGGTCGATGTGTGGGGCAAGCGTCGTCTGGCCTACGAAATCCTCAAGCATGCCGAGGGCATCTACGCCGTTGTGAACCTCAACGCCGAGCCTGCCACCGTCAGCGAGCTGGATCGTCAGCTCGGACTCAACGAGTCCGTTCTGCGCACGAAGGTCCTGCGACAGGGCAAGTAATTGTCGTTGCCCGCCTCTAGGCTGGCATCTACAACGCTTACTACTGAAAGAGGAACCATGGCAGGCGAGACCGTCATCACCGTCATCGGAAACTTGACGGCTGATCCAGAACTTCGATTCACCCCCGCCGGTGCGGCGGTTGCCAACTTCACGGTTGCATCCACCCCGCGCACATTCGATCGTCAGACGAACGAGTGGAAAGACGGCGACGCGCTCTTCATGCGCTGCAACATCTGGCGCGAGGCAGCGGAGAACGTTGCCGAGAGCTTGACCCGAGGCTCGCGAGTGATCGTGAGCGGACGGCTGCGGCAGCGCTCGTACGAGACGCGTGAAGGTGAGAAGCGGACAGTCGTCGAGCTCGAAGTCGACGAGATCGGACCTTCACTCCGCTACGCCACCGCGAAGGTCAACAAGGCCAATCGCGGTGGAGGTGGCGGCGGAGGCGGCTTCAACTCCGGCTCCGGCTCCGGTTCCTCCGGCGGATCGAGCGGCGGCCGCTCGAACTCCTCGTCCAACTCCGGTTCCGGTGGAGACGATCCCTGGGGCAGTGCCCCGGCGGCGTCGGGCTCCTTCGGCGGACGTGGCGGAGACGAAGAGCCACCGTTCTAGATCCTTCGATCGAGAACAACCAGATGTAACGGAGAAAGACCCATGCCCAAACCGCCATTGCGCGACAAGGTGCTCAAGAAGAAGGCGTGTTCCTTCTGCAAGGAAAAGAACACGTCGATCGATTACAAGGACACGACGTTGCTGCGTAAGTACGTCAGCGATCGCGGAAAGATCCGCGCTCGCCGTGTCACCGGCAACTGCGTCCAGCATCAGCGTGACGTGGCCGTTGCCGTGAAGAACTCGCGTGAGGTAGCACTGCTGCCTTACGCCGCGACGGCTCGATAGAAAGGGGCGATTGGTATGAAACTGATCCTCACCGCTGATGTGGACAACCTCGGTGCGCCTGGCGACACCGTAGAGGTCAAGGACGGCTACGGCCGTAACTTCCTGCTGCCCCGCGGATTGGCCATCCAGGCCACCCGTGGAGCTCAGAAGCAGGTCGACGGCATCCGCCGCGCTCAGGAAGCTCGTGCCGTCCGCGGCCTCGAGCATGCCAACGAGCTCAAGCAGGCCATCGAAGGCCTCGAGGCCGTCACGCTGTCCGTGAAGACCGCAGGCGACTCGGGCAAGCTGTTCGGCTCGGTCACCGCGTCGGACGTCGCTTCTGCTCTGAAGGCTGCCGGTGGCCCGGTCGTCGACAAGCGCAGCATCGATCTGCCGAAGGCTCACGTCAAGAGCACGGGTAAGCACGACATCGTTGTGAACCTGCACCCCGACGTGACCGCCAAGTTCAAGCTGGAGGTCGTCGGAAGCTGATTTCAGCTTTCGGCCCGTTTCGGTCGAACAAAGCCCCACGAACCTCGGTTCGTGGGGCTTTTTCGTGTCTTCTCACAAAGATCAACTGTCGCAATGGGTTCCGATTTGTGAAGCATCTCTCCTCGGACGTTCGTGAGCAAAGCTTTGCGTATTCTTCGGGCGGGGCGACATCGAACATCATCACCAACTTCATCCACCCGACCTGACGCCTAGACGCCCGGAGGAACGCTGCCGTGACCACGACCGTGGAACCTGATTCCGACCCCAGTCCCGAGACCCGACCCGAGCCACAGTCTCGCGTCGGGTCGATCCTGAAATACGACGTACCGGCCTCGTTGGTCGTTTTCCTTGTTGCAGTGCCACTTTCGATCGGTATCGCCGTCGCGTCGGGTGCGCCGATCATGGCCGGTCTCATCGCCGCGGTGGTCGGCGGAATCCTCGCCGGGATCCTCGGCGGCTCACCGCTGCAGGTCAGCGGCCCGGCGGCAGGCCTGACCGTCGTGGTCGCCGAGCTGGTCAATCAATTCGGTTGGGGCGTAACCTGCGCCATCACGGTCCTGGCGGGTGCCGTGCAGGTTCTGCTGGGAATGAGCCGGATTGCGCGCAGTGCGCTGGCCATCTCACCCGTCGTGGTGCATGCGATGCTCGCCGGAATCGGTATCACCATGCGCTGCAACAGATTCACGTTCTCCTCGGCGGTGAGTCCGAAAGCTCCGCGGTTCAGAACGTCCTGGCCATCCCCACGTCCGTCGCGAACGGCCAGTGGCCGTCGATCGTCGTCGGCGGAATCGTGGTCGTGCTGATGTTCGCCTGGCCACGGTTGGGTGAGTTGTCCGGCGTGCTGGCCAAGGTCACCAAGGTGCCGGCTGCTCTGGTCGCAGTGGTCACCGCCACCGCGGTCTCGATCTTCTTCTCCCTCGATGTCGAGCGAATCGAATTGCCCGGCAACCTGATCGAGTCCTCAAGCCTGCCCGTCATGCCCGACGGGCAGTGGAGTGCCTTCGCGACCGGCGTCATCACGATCGCGTTGATCGCCAGTGTCGAGAGTCTGCTTTCCGCGGTGGCCGTCGACAAGATGCACAGCGGTGAGCGCACCAACTTCGACCGTGAATTGATGGCTCAGGGCGCAGGCAACATGGCCTCCGGTGCCATCGGCGGTCTGCCGATCACCGGCGTGATCGTGCGCAGTGCCACCAATGTCAAGGTCGGGGCAAAGTCTCGTGCATCGGCGATTCTGCACGGCGTGTGGATTCTGATCTTCTCGGTGCTGTTCATCTCGATCGTCGAACTGGTTCCGTTCGCCGCTCTGGCCGGGCTGCTGGTGATGATCGGTGTACAGCTGATCAAGCTGGCGGACATCAAGATTGCCAACAAGACCGGAGATATCGCGGTCTACGCGGTCACGGTCGTCGGAGTGGTGGCGCTCAACCTGCTCGAGGGTGTGTTGATCGGTTTGGCACTGTCGATCATCCTCGTGTTGCGTCGAGTGGTGTGGGCCAAGGTCAGGGCCGAGGAAGCGGTCGACGGCACCTGGCGCGTCACCACCGAGGGTTCGCTGAGCTTCCTTGCGCTCCCTCGATTGACGCACGTGCTGTCCACCGTCCCCGCAGGCACCGCCGTCACCGTGCACCTGGGCGTGGACTTCCTCGATCACGCCGTGCACGACGCCCTGAACGAGTGGATGCGTCAGCACGAACTCGGCGGCGGCACAGTGAAGGTCGAAGAGGTGGGCACCGCCTCGATGGCGGCTGCTGCCGAGGGTCCGCCGAAGCGCGGATCCGCGACGGTACGCAGCTCGTTGGCGCCGTGGCGCGCGTGGCAGCTCAAGAACGATGTTGCGCAGGAGGATTCGCCTGTCGCCCTGCGAGCGGTGCTGAGCGGTGTTGCCGAGTATCACCGCACGCACGCCCCCAACATACGTCCGCACCTCGAGGGCCTGACCGACAACCAGGATCCGGACACACTCTTTCTGTGCTGTGTGGATTCGCGGGTCATGCCGAACACGATCACCAGCAGCGGTCCAGGAGATCTGTTCACCGTCCGAAACATGGGCAACCTCGTTCCCGCTCAGGGGCAGGATTGTTCGGTGGAGGCGGCGCTCGCGTTCGGAGTCGATCAGTTGGGCACCTCGTCGGTGGTGGTGTGCGGACACTCTGGCTGCGGTGCCATGAAGGCGGTCTTGAGCGGGCCGGAGAACGCCGCGGACGCGTCTGTCGCGGAGTGGTTGGGTTACGGGATGGCAAGCCTCGACGCGTACCGCAGCGGGCACGTGGTGGGTCGTCAGGCGGCGGAGCTCGGCTTCGGTGAGGCGGATCAACTCGCGATGGTGAACGTGGCGGTGCAGTTGCAGACGCTCACTCGTCACCGCGTCGTAGGCCGAGCCAACGCCGAGGGGCGGTTGCGAATCACCGGACTGTTCTTCGACATTCCCACGGCACGAGTGCTCCAGATCGGTACCAAGGAGGTCACCGTGCTGGACCCGGCGAAGTGCCCGCAGGAGATCGGCGGCTGAGCTTTCTTCGGCAGTGTCGAGGGGCCCGATTCCTAGCCCGGAATCGGGCCCCTCGCGCTGAAACGGGAGCCTGGTCTGTTTCTGTGAGTCATCCCAGCCGTTGTGACCTAGTTCACCCTCGGGTTCACCTGGTATTTACTCAACACGCCCGAGCTGTCAATTCGGCCGACACGCCGATCCAGAATCGATGCACAGGAAGAAAACTTTATGTACACGCTCTGACCTGCTGAAAAGGCCGAAACTCGGAAAGTTATACCCAGGTTATCCCCAGACGGTCAACACGGTTGTTCAACACCATCCACATTTCATGCACAGATTCGTCCCCAGGCCATGTTGTTACTCCTGCCGATAGCGCTTAACGTCCGTGCAGCGTCTCTCTCGATGCCGTGCAGCGGCGACGGGACAGTGCGAATCCGGTGCCGAAAAAGCTTGTCGGTGCCCGGGGGTAGAACTTGCTACACAGCACCGCCGGGTGATAGTCGACGGTGCCGACGACAATGGGGAGAGGACGGCCGGTTCGCGTGGCAGTTGTGGACGATCGAGGACAGTCCGACTACTCCGGCCCCTCGTCCAGCGAGGGGCCCGGCGAGGATTTCGGTCGCCAGCCCCCACAGGACATGGCCGCAGAGCAGTCCGTACTGGGCGGCATGCTGCTGAGCAAGGACGCCATCGCCGACGTGCTCGAGGTGCTTCGTCCCGGCGATTTCTATCGGCCGGCCCACCAGAACGTGTACGACGCCATCCTCGACCTCTACAGCCGCGGTGAGCCTGCCGACCCGGTGACCGTGTCGGCCGAGCTGGATCGTCGCGGTGAGCTCAAGCGCATCGGCGGCCCCCCCGTACCTGATCACTCTGACGCAGACGACGCCGACGGCAGCCAATGCCGGGTACTACGCAGAGATCGTCGCGGAGAAGTCGATCCTGCGCCGGCTCGTACAGGCCGGTACTCGCATCGTGCAGTTCGGTTACGCCGGAGCGGACGGTCAGGACGTCGCCGAGGTGGTCGACCGCGCGCAGGCCGAGGTGTACGAGGTCACCGAACGCCGCACCTCCGAGGACTTCCTCCCGCTCGAGGAGCTGCTGCAGCCCACGATGGACGAAATCGACTCCATCGCCAGCCGTGGCGGCATATCCCTGGGCGTACCAACAGGATTCGCCGAACTCGACGAAATCACCAACGGCCTGCACCCGGGACAGATGATCATCGTGGCGGCGAGGCCTGGTGTGGGCAAGGCGCTTGCCCTCGACACACAGCTTCCGACGCCCGACGGCTGGACCACTATGGGCGAGGTGGCTGTGGGAGATCACCTCATCGACGCCCATGGCATGCCGACCAGGGTCGTGGCGGCCACGGACGTCATGCTCGATCGACCGTGCTACGAAGTCGAATTCTCCGACGGCACAGTCATTGTGGCGGATGCACAGCATCAGTGGTTGACCGAGCGTGAGTGTGTCTCTGCTGTATGCACTACCGAGCACATTCTCGCGACAGGCGACCATTCTGTTCGGAACTCTGCGGCCATTCGGCTACCGGCTGCCGACCTTCCCGTGCCGCCCTATGCTGCGGGCGTAGCGCTGGGTGGTGGACTGTCGGGAGCGGACGCCGATATCGCAGCGCGTGTGGAGGCTGAATTCGATGCAGTCCCGCAGCTCTACCTGCGCGCCTCGGAGCGGCAACGACGAGAGCTGCTGGCTGGCATTCTCGACACTGCGGGTTCGGTTGCGTCGGATGGCTCCATCGATGTGGCTCCGTTCGGCGGCCTGAGCGAGTTGGTTGTGGGGCTCGGTCTCGTGTGGACAGGCTCGTCGGTCGTGACGGATGAGGTTGTATTCAATGTGGCGCGTAAGCAGTTGCTGCACAAGGAACGTCGAGCTGCGGGATCCACTGTCCGATCGGGTTCGCGGTTCATCGTCGACGTCCGCCGGGTCGATTCGGTTCCAGTTCGCTGTGTGGAGGTCGACAACTCGGAGCACCTGTATCTCGCCAGCGAGTCGATGATTCCTACCCACAATTCGACGCTGTCAATGGATTTCATGCGTTCGTGCTCCATCAAACACGGCATGCCCAGTGTCATCTTCTCTCTGGAGATGAGTCGCACCGAGATCGTCATGCGACTGTTGTCCGCCGAGGCGAAGATCAAGCTCGGTGACATGCGTTCGGGAAAGATGACCGACGACGACTGGACCAAGCTGGCCCGTCGTATGAGTGAGATCAGCGAAGCGCCGCTGTTCGTCGACGATTCTCCTAACCTTACGATGATGGAGATCCGCGCCAAGGCCCGTCGACTCAAGCAGCGCAACGGACTCAAACTCATTGTGGTGGACTACCTTCAGCTGATGTCGTCCGGCAAAAAGGTCGAATCCCGTCAGCAGGAGGTCTCGGACTTCTCCCGTCAGCTCAAGCTGTTGGCCAAGGAACTCGAATGCCCGGTGGTCGCGGTGTGCCAGCTCAACCGTGGTCCGGAGCAGCGAACCGACAAGAAGCCGATGGTGTCCGACCTTCGTGAGTCCGGCTCACTGGAGCAGGACGCCGACATGGTGATTCTGCTGCATCGCCCCGACGCGATCGAGCGTGACGACCCCCGCGGCGGCGAAGCCGACCTGATCCTCGGCAAGCACCGTAACGGCCCGACCGCGACAATCACTGTGGCACACCAGCTGCACCTGTCGAGATTCGTGGACATGGCGCGGGGCTAAGGCCGAGAGCGCTGGGTCGCGTATTCTCTTTGTGGATCCAACCAAGCACCTGACGCAGCATTCGACGAAAGAAATCCATGCCAGAGGATCAGAACACAGACGTTCCACCGAATCACCTCGCGATCGATCCGCGGAGCCCCTTCTACAACGAAGAGGTTCTTCGCCGGGACGTCGGTATTCGCTTCAACGGCGTCGAGAAGACCAGTGTTCGCGAATACAACGTGACCGAGGGTTGGGTGCGTGTGGAAGTCCCTACCGCGAAGGATCGCTACGGTAACCCCATGCTCGTCAAGCTCAAGGGCACGGTCGAACCGTACTTCCGCGACGCGAAATAGCGGACTTCGGCGTTCAGGTCTGCGGCTGTCGGCCAACCGCAGTCACATAGATCTCGAGGTAGTCCGGACCCGACGCCACCAGACGACCGACTACGGGTTGCTGATCCCGAGGACTCGGCCATCTCGGCAATTCCGATACTCACGTCCTCGGTGTCGGTCGCGGCCGGTGAATGCGGTGCTGCGGTCATGGACCAAACGCTACGTCTTCGAGTGCACTCCAACGCAAGCCGAAATCGGCCACGATCACACACTCGTCTGGTGGATCGAGTCGTACTTCTCTCGCGCGAGAGCGACCTGGTCCATGTTCAGATCCGCCCATTCCTTGAGCTGGAGAAACACTCCGACCAACGAGCGGCCGAGTTCTGTCAGTTCGTATTCCACGGTCAGCGGAACGGTCGGCGTCACCGTTCGGGTCACCAGTCCGTCGCGCTCGAGATTGCGCAGAGTTTGAGTCAGCATTTTTTTGCGTGACGCCCGATACTCGTCGTGCCAGCGCCGAATGTCTCATCGGCCCGTTCATCAGCGCACACAGCACGAGCGTGACCCATTTGTCGGCCAGCCGTGCCAGCAGCTGGCGGCTGCTGCATGTCACCAGAAAGGCGTCGTGTTCGGCGGTGCCGACTGTCGCACCTGCGTCGTCGTGTTCGATCACTGTTGTGCCCCTTCACCTGGGTCTCGGATAGGCACTTCAAGGTACCTACTTCCTACTGGATACTTCTTCGGTGATGCTGTCAGCACGTGATCCGCTGGACCGATAGGAGCCCGATGCCCGACACCACGTTGCCCGAAGATGCCCTGCCGACATCCCACCGCCAGTGGGCGGGTGTCTGGGCAATGTCGGTCGCGGTGTTCGCCGTCACAGCAACGGAAATGGTGCCCGTCGGGCTACTACCGGCCATCAGTTCGGAGTTCGGTGTCACCACCGGGCTCGCTGGACTGACGGTCACAGCATTCGGACTCGCCGCGGGTCTTACGGCTCCGGCCGTCACCTCGTGGACCAAGACCGTGGATCGGCGGGTGCTGGTGCTGTCGATACTGGGAATCTTTGTCCTGGGCAACACCGCAACGGTCCTCGTCGATTCCTACTGGCAGCTCATCGGGGTTCGGGTACTGATGGGCTTCGGACACGGACTGATGTGGTCGATCGCGGCGACCATTGCCGTCAGGTCGGTGTCTCCACAATTCGCGGAGAGGGCTACTGCGATAGTCCTGTCCGGTATTGCTACTGCGCTCGTTCTGGGATTACCGATTGGAACCGCCATGGGTGAGAAGTGGGGCTGGAGTGCGCCTTTCGTCGGATTGGCCGTTCTCAGTGCCGGAGCAGCGTGTGCGGTATTCGCATCGGTATCTGCGTTGCCACCGCAGATGGCCAGTCGTTCGGGCTCCGCGTTGTCCACTTTTCATCGGTGGTCTGGATTGCGCGCAGTGCTCGGGGTGACGGCGCTGGTTGTGGTCGGCCACTATGCCGCCTATACGTATGTAGCCCCACTTCTCCTGCAACACAATGCAATTCCACTACCGCTACTCGGTGCCCTGTTGCTGGCGTTCGGGATCGCCGGTGTGCTGGGCAACTTCGTCGGCGGTGCGGCCGCGGCGCGCGAATCGCCACTCGGGGTGGTCCAACTCGTGTTCCTGGTTCTTCTCGCAATCACACTTGCCGTGTCGGCCTTACCGACCGCGGGTGTGTGGGCGACCGTTGTGCTCGTCGTCCTATGGGGTCTGTCGTACTCGGCGCTTCCCGTGGTCTTGCAGACCGCAGTGTTCAGAGTGGCGTCCGGTGCGAAAGAGCAGGCCACGTCGTTGTACGTCATGGTGTTCAACTTGTCGATTGCCGTCGGTGCTGCTGCGGGCGGTCTGGCGATCGAACGGTTCGGAGTCACAGGACCGGTAGTTCTCGGTGCAATTCTCTGCGCGGCCGCCGCGTCTGTGGTCCTGCTCAATCTCCGATCGAACAGCGTTGCGCTGCAGTGCGAAAGAGCATGGCGGCGGCCACGTCGGTGCGTTCGGAATCCCCCGTGGTGAAGCGGTCGAGCAGTAGTCCCCGGAATCCGGCCCCCACTGTTGTCGCCTGTATCGAGGCCGTGGTCGAGTCCATCCCGCAGCGCGCCATCGCATGGGCCAGAGCGTCGGTCAGTGCCCGAACGCTGTCGCGCGCGAAGTCCGCGAGTACGCCGGACTTGATGGACGCGATGCCGATGACCTGCATGAGGATTCGTGAGCTGACCGCGTCGTCACCCTCGGACATCGACTTCCACAATTCGAGCAATCGCTTCTCCAGCTGATCGGCAGTGTCGACGTCGCCGAACATTTCGGTGAATGCCGGCCGCTGGCTGGTCAAGGCCTGCACGATCAGGTTCTCTCGTGAGTCGAAGTAGTAGATCAGCATTCGCGAGCTCGTGCCGAGTTCGGCGGCGAGGGGGCGAAGAGTCAGATCGTCGAGACCATGGGTGCCGATGTAGTCGACGACGCGGCCGAGCAGTTCGGCACGCTTGTCGTGATCGAGGGGACGAGCCATGAGTTGACTGTACCGGTCGCTACATGTACTGATAGTGAGTATGAGTGAACCGATCGCTACACAAACTCATCAACGCAATGCGGTCGTGACCGGGTACGTAGCCTCCACGGCACTGGCCGACGACGCCGACGAAACCTGGAAACGTCTGCTCGACGGGCAGAGCGGCATCGGCCGCCTCGAGAGCGACTTCGTATCGGAATACGATCTGCCGGTTCGCATCGGAGGCGTTTTGCAGATGGCGCTCTCCGATCATTTGAGCCGCGTGGAGCAGCGGAGAATGTCCTTCGTCGAGCAGTTGGCGGTAGTGCTCGGACGGCGACTGTGGAGTGATTCCGGGCTCGCCGATATGGACCCGGATCGACTTGCCGTGGCAGTGGGCACCGGATTGGGCGGCGGCGACGCTCTGATCGGTGCAGTCGACGCCATGAGGGCGGGTGGCTACCGAAAGGTGTCGCCGATGTCGGTACCGATGGTGATGCCCAACGGACCTGCCGCGCATATCGGACTCGAAGTCGGCGCGCGGGCGGGGGTGTTCACTCCGGTGTCGGCATGCTCGTCGGGTTCGGAGGCGTTGGCTCACGCATGGAGACTGATCGTGACGGGTGAGGCGGACGTCGTTATCGCTGGAGGCGTCGAAGGAAATATCGATGCGGTGCCGATAGCCGGCTTCTCGATGATGCGCGCGATGAGCACCCGCAACGACGAGCCGACGCGCGCTTCGAGGCCCTTCGATCGTGATCGTGACGGTTTTGTGTTCGGTGAAGCCGGGGCATTGCTGATCGTGGAGTCGGAGCGGCATGCGGTAGCTCGCGGTGCGCACATTCACGGCCGCCTCCTCGGTGCCGGCATCACCTCGGACGGGTTTCATATCGTGGCACCGGATCCGGAGGGGCGGGGTATTCGCAAGGCAATGGAAAAGGCTATCGGCACAGCGGGTTTGAGTGCTCGGGACATCGGTCACGTCAACGCACATGCAACCGCGACTCCGATAGGTGATCTGTCGGAGGCCAAGGCCATCGCCGAAACTGTCGGCCACGCGAGCGTCTACGCGCCGAAGTCCGCACTCGGTCATTCCATAGGTGCGGTCGGCGCATTGGAGGCGATCCTGACGATGCTGTCGATCCGCGATTCGGTGGTGCCGCCCACGCTGAACCTCGACAACCAGGACCCTGCTATCGATCTCGATGTCGTCCGTTCGAGGCGCAGTCAGGAGATCGACTTTGCGTTGAGCACGTCGATCGGGTTCGGCGGGCACAACGTCGCCCTCGTACTGGGGCGCTACTGATCAGATTCGGTACCGGATCAGTCGCGAGCTGTTGCCGACAACTGCAACCGAGGACGCGTTGTGCAGGATCGCCGCGAGCACCGGCGACAGTGCTCCACCGGCGCTGACCACGAGGCCCAGTGCGTTCACTGCGATGGACATTCCGTAGTTCTGCCGGATGACCGATACCGAGTGTCGACCGAGATCGCGAACGTCGAGCAGCCGTGTCAGGTCGTCGCTGGCGAGAGCGACATCGGCCGTTTCGACGGCAACATCGGTGCCCGCCAACCCCATTGCGATTCCGATGTCCGCGACGGCGAGTGCGGGTGCGTCGTTGGTGCCGTCTCCGACCATTGCGACGACGTATCCCTCTTCTTGGAGCTTGCGGACGGCTTCGAGTTTGTCATCGGGCATCACCTCCGCTCGCCACTCGGCGATGCCCAGTTCGGCGGCGACGGCCGCGGCGGTCTCGGGGTGATCTCCGGTGAGCATGACGATCCGTTCCACACCGTCTGCGCGGAGCGCATTCAAGACTTCCAGAGCATTGGATCGGACCTCGTCACGCAGGCTGATCAATCCGACCAACACTCCGTCCACTGCCAGCAGCAACGGTGTCTCGGCTTGACGCTGAAGTCGCGAAACCCAATCGGCCGCATACTCGGACACGTCCACGCTCTCGCCGCGCAGCAGCGAAGGACTGCCCAGCAGCAGAGTCCGACCGTCTGCGACTGTTCGCATGCCGAGGCCGACGAGCACTTCGCACTCCTCGTGCGGCGGAATCACGATGTGGCGTTCCTCGGTGCTGCGAATCACGGCCTCGGCCAGCGGATGCCGAGAGTGGATCTCGGAACTCGCGGCATACGCCAGAACCTGCTCCGGCTCCCAGTCGTCCTGGAAAGACACGACATTGGTGACGACGGGGCGTCCGACGGTGAGGGTTCCGGTCTTGTCGAACACGAAGGCATCGACCCTGCCTGCTTGTTCCAGATGAGACCCACCCTTGATGAGAATCCCTCGGCGAGCGCCGTTTCCGATGGCAGCGCTGATGGCCGTCGGAGTCGACAGACCCACCGCACACGGGCACGCGACGAGCAGCATGGTCATCGCTCGTCGGACATCCCGGGTGACCAGGAGGGTGAGGCCCGACAGGATGAACGACGCGGGTACGAAGCGTCGTGAGAAGTTCTCTCCCACAGTCTGAATCGGGGCGCGATCTTCTTGTGCTTCCTCGACGCGGGAGATGATGCGACCGATCGTCGTATCGCGGCCTACCGCAGACGCGCGGATGACGATACGTCCACGGACGACAACGGACCCGGCGTGAATCCGGTCTCCGGTCACGATCGAGACGGGGAGGGTCTCGCCGGTGATTGCGGATTGATCGACCACTGCATCACCGTCGACGACGATGCCGTCCACAGGAACTCCCACGTGATCGTGCACGACGACGTCGTCGCCGATCTCCAGCCGATCGACGTCGACGGAGATCTCGGAACCGTCGGGTAGCCGAATCCATGCGGTGTCCTGCGTACCGGTCAGGAGATCGGAGATTGCGCGACGAGTGCGCTTGAGCGTCAGCTCCTGCAGGTACTCGCCGATGTTGAGCAGCCACAGCACGGTCAGGGCCACGACATTCTCGCGGAGTACGAGACTTGCCACAGTGGCGGCGCTGACGAGCGCGTCGGTGCCGGCGGTCCGGTTTCCGGCCAGCGAACGCAGCGCTCCCTTCAGGAACGGATAGCCGGTGAAGATGGTGGCTCCGGTGGCCACGACACGGCTGGTGGGGCCGAGGATGGGTGGCCGTCGGAAGGCGTAGCGACGGAAGCCGAGCAGGACCAGCGCCGCCCCGCCGATGGTCATGCGTAGGACGTCGCCGCTGGTGACGTCCGCAGACCGTGGGCTACGGACGGGTACCAACGCCCAGTCGGTCGTGCGACCCGCGTTCAGCGCCTCGAACAGCTCGGACCGGTCGATCCGCGAGCGGGAGTACCAGACCACCACCGATGCGGTGCGGGGGTACGCGTGGACGGCGCGAACGCCGCGAATCTTGTCGACGTGATCTTCGACGGCGACCGCGCGACCCGGACTCGACCGCAGCCAGTCGACGCGAAGCCGCATGCGGCCGGCGGCATCGGAGAGGATCTCGATGCCATCCGCGCGGTCGGGAGCCGTGTCGATGGTGTCTTCGACGAGCGTCGTCATATTCGGCCGGCTGCGTGATCAGTGCGAGTGGCCGTGGCCGACTTCGGTCGCCGAGGGTGGCGGCACTTCTTCGCCGAGCCGGTCGCGCGCCTCCGCAACAACATCGGACACAGCCAAACGTGCTGATTCGGCGTGGATTTCGGCCTTTCGTGCGGCGCGGAGCCCGAGCTCGGTTGCCGATACCGCAGCCTTGCGGACGGGAGCCTTGTCGTACAGCTTCTTGGCACCGTTGTACGCGGCGACGCCGACTGCGCCTGTTACGACCGTCGATACTGCCTTCGCGACGATGATCGGAAACGCCATGTTGTAGCTCCTCGAAATCGAACCTGTACCCACTTATTGGGAATCGTATTCGTTTTGTTCGGCTGTGGCGACTTCCGGGGGCGCGAGAAGTGTCAGCGGATCGGCATCGTGGTGCGGAACGCTCTGGTCACGTAGGGCAGCTCGATCGTCGTCGATCCCTTCAGCCCCAGTTCGTCGAACAGCGCGTTGAGATCCCGATCGATGCGGTAGCGATCATCGGCGGACGCGGTGATGTAGAAGCTGCGTGACCGAACCAGGTCGGTCAGTTGAGACCGACTCACCGTGCGCGACCACGTCCACCGCTCCTCGTCGAGCCGACGGAACGGTTCTGCGATCGGCGGTGGACCGTCATCGAACATGGTCAGAGCTCCACCGCGCGAGACCACCGAGTTCAGTCGCCGAACCCACGATTGCGATTCGTCGCGGATGTTCCAGATCAGTCCCAGCGTGCCGCCCGGGCGGAGAACCCGGCCGATCTCGCGTGACGCGGCCACCGGCTCGACCCAGTGCCAGGCCTGTCCGAGCAGGACGGCATCGACGCTCTCATCCTCCAGCGGCAGGGACTCGGCAGCGCCGACGTGGGCCGGAACTCCGGGAACTGCAACGCGCAGGGCGTCGAGCATGGCGGGATCAGGATCGACCGCGACGGCATCGCACCCGGCGGCGGCGATGATGCGGGTGAGCTTGCCGGTCCCGGCACCGACGTCGGTGACGAGAGGACGATCACCGGATTCGAGTACGGGTTCAAGCAGCCATTCGACCGCGGCCGACGGGTAGTCGGGGCGAGCAGATTCGTACACGTCGGCGACGGTCCCGAACGACGTCGAGCTGTTATCTCGGCTAACCATATAGCCAGGCTGCATCGCGTGCGTCAGTTCAGCTCGAGTTCGTAATACAGAGCTTTGGGTCCCTCGCCACGGCCTTCGTGGCAGTCGAAGCCACGCTTTTCGTACACGTGTCGCGCCGCCTCGTCGTCCTCAGAGGTGTTGAGGTCCATGTAGGTGGCACCCCTGCCGCGTGCGTGCCCGATGACGTCGTCGAGAAAGGTTGTGCCGTAGCCCTTCCCGCGTAGCCCGGGCTGGATGTAGAACTCGGCGAGGTAGGCCTCGATATCCGCACTCAGAGTGCCGGCCCTGAATCGAAGAACGGCCACACCGATGGCGGGAGTCCCGAACGTCAGCACGCTGGTGTCGCCGGATTTCACCAGAGTGTCGAGATGTGCTGCAAGCCAATCCGACTCGGGCACCGGGTAGTCGTACTCGCGATTGAAGTCGATCAACAGGGTTGCGGCCTCGGTGAATCCAGCGCGATCCTGCACGGCACGTGTACCGCTGACTGATGTCATCGCCTTCTTCTCCGTCAGTGTTCCGGTTGAACGAGATTCTTCGCATCGAGCAGACCGAGACCGGGATGCATCTCTCGCAACGCTTTGATGGCGTGGACAGTTCTGCCGGATTCTGCGACCACCGCTTCGACATCCTCGGCGGGTACGGCTTCGGGTTCGATCTTGTTGGGCATCAGCCAGGCCCGGCCGTGTCGGTGCCAGAGCCACGGAGCGGCTATCGCCAACACTGCCAGCTTTGTCCAGTTCCACAACGATGGTTCGGTCACGATGTCGGCGATCGTCGAGAACACGAGCAAGGTCAGCCAAATACCGAGCAGATACCGGGTCCACCGGCGTTGACGGTCGTTCATGTTCCCATGGTGTCACCGACGCTCGGTCGAGACAATGCGTCAACGACGCAATTCGGTATCGAGACGAACCATGAGCACGCCGAACCTCGTACGCCCGGCGATCGGTGGCGGAAACCGGCGCAAGACCGCTCGCACCGTCGCGCCGGCCTCTGCCTCGATCCATTCGATCTGCTCTGCAACAGCATTGGATTCCGTGAGCATCAGATGCACTGCAGATCCGAGAATGTGTTTGACCTGATGCGGGCTGTACAGCGGATGGAGAAAGGCAGCACCCGCCGCGTGCATTGCGGACAGAGCAGCGTCCGTGGCCGCTGAAGCCGGCACCTCGCGGGCAGCCTTGTGCGCGTCCCAGGCGAGCCTGCGTAACTCCGCCGTCCGGTGGCCGGTCTCGGCGAACGACGCGGCACTGTCGATCGCCGAACGCGGACGGAGATCGCCTGGATGCGCTGCCTCGAAAGAGGGCAATGCCCGTCGGGCGCAGGTAGCGGCGAAGCCGACCACGCTTTGAATGTCGTCTTGACTCAGCGCTACTTCAGCAGGCTCGGGCAACTCAACCCTCTCGGGTTCTGTTACGGCTGAGCACGAATCCCAACTTGCCCAGTATTGCCCCAATCAGCGCGCCGGTTGCTGCAGACACTGCGGGCAGCACGTACAACCACAGAGTGGATGGTCCTTGCGACCTGCGATCGAATGCTCGGTCGAAGCGTTCCATTGTTTCGCTGCTCATCGATACGCCCTCCAAGGGCTCGTAGGCGCCTTGGTATACGACGCCACTCGTGTTGGTGGTCATTTCGCCGATCAGATACCAGCCCAACGGAGCCAATCCGACGACGAATCCAAACAGCAGCAGGACGATGACGAGGTTGCGCACTGCCTCAGGCTATTGCCCCCGTCAACCGTCGTATACCTCTGTGGTGATGCAGAAGGGGTGGCCGGCGGGGTCGAGGAGAACTCGCCATCGGGGGTCGGGTTGCTCTGCTGCTTCCCTGGCGCCGCATTCGACTGCGTAGGCGACGGATCCGGCAAGGTCCCCTCCCGCATCCATGTCGAAGTGCACGATCGAAGTCGATGGCCAGACCGGAGGGACGTAATTCGCAACTTTCTGCGCAACGATGGACAGGCCGGATTGTGTGCGAAGCCCAACGCTCTCGGAGCTCTCCCATAACAACTCGCCGCCGAGAACCGCCAGATAGAAGTGCGCGAGTTGCGCCGGATCGGCGCAGTCGATGGACGCTCCCGCTATAGCGAGGTGGTTTCGCGGCATGCCATGACAATACTGTCGGTGGTGACACCCACATCACCTCCCTCGCAGCGCGCTTGACCTCGAGTGCACTCGAGGTTGCAAGGTGGGGTCATGCAAATGACTTTCGACGAGTTGCCGCGACTCATGACACTGATGACTGGCGATGAAAAGCACAGCACCAGTGCCACTTCGACACTCGATGTGTTGTGGGTGTTGTATTCCGACATTCTTCGGCTCGACGCGGAGAATCCCGAGAACCCCGAGCGCGACCGGTTCTACCTCTCCAAGGGGCACGGGCCCATGGCGTATTACGCAGTGCTTGCGGCACGGGGCTTTTTGACGCCGAGCGAGCTCGAGTCGTTCGGCGGCTACGACTCTCCGCTGGGCAATCATCCGGATCGCACGTTGGTTCCCGGGGTGGACATCGGATCGGGATCGCTCGGACACGGTCTGGCGCTGGCCGCCGGAACTGCTGTTGCCCTGCGGATTCAGAGGAGCATTGCCCGAGTCTTCGTACTGATCGGAGACGCCGAGCTCGACGAGGGCAGCAATATGGAAGCCATTCAGTTCGCTGCGCGATCCAAATTGGGCAATCTGAGCGCCGTGGTGATCGACAACGACTCGGCCGGCCTCGGGTGGCCCGGCGGGATCGCGTCGCGGTTCGAGGTCGAGGGGTGGTCCACATCCGACGTCGACGGTCGAGATCAGAGTGCTCTCAGGCGCGCGTTTCGCCTCGATCATGCGGATCGGCCGCACGTGGTGGTTGCTCATGTCGAAAAGAAGGAGAGCTGATGAGCGCAACGCTGGACCAACGCGAGCACTTCTACCGTCTGGTGCCCGCACTGTTGGCGCGGAACGAGCGAACGGCGTTGGTGCTGGCGGAAATCGGAGTCGGATATGTCGAACCGCACCTCACCCCCGATGTTCGATCGCGGGTGATCAACGTCGGGATTCGAGAGCAGGCCATGATCGGTGTCGCCGGTGGCTTGGCCCTGGCCGGAATGCGTCCGATCGTGCATACCTTCCCGCCGTTCCTGATCGAGCGACCGTTCGAGCAGGTGAAGCTCGACCTGGGGCACCAGGGTGTCGGCGCAATCCTGGTGAGCTCGGGCGGGTCCTACGGGTGGCCGCAGGGCGGCGAGACACACTTCGGTCAGCGAGATGTCGCACTCCTCGACACCCTGAGCGGGTGGACGGTCCACGTTCCCGGGCACGTAGACGAGGTCGAGTGGATGCTGCACAGTGCGGCGGCAACCGACGATCGCGTCTACATCAGGCTCGACGGGGTGTGCAACGAACGTCCGCACGGTCGGCCCGATGGGACGTTCACCGTTCTGCAACAGGGTAATTCGGGAACGGTAATCTCCATTGGTCCGATGACGGACCGGGTTCTGGCCGCAGCCTCGGGGCGCGACGTGACGGTGCTGCATGCGTCGACGATCAGGCCGTTCGACAGTCGAACGCTGCGGGTGACGTTGACTGAGCCGGACGTCATGATCGTCGAGCCCTATCTCGCGGGAACGTCAGTGCTGCAGGTCGATCGGGCCTTGGCCGATGTGCGTCATCGAGTGTCGGGAGTCGGGGTCGAACCAGGAGAGCGTCGCAAGTACGGCACGGTGGCCGAACACGATCGGGCCAACGGGTTGGATGTCGATGGGCTGTCCCGATCGATGAGCGAATTCTTCGGGTGATCAGCCCTGGCGTCGCTCGTATCTGCTCCTGGCAATGCTGTAGGCGGAGTCGAGTAGTTCCCGAATGTGCATTTCGGTCTGCGAAGACGGGTTGACCACCGACAGCAGCCTGCGGTGCCGTACTGAGGGTGGGCAGCGAGGACGTCGTCGACGTCGGCCTGGGGTGCGTTGGCCGCCTCGCGGGGCGGCACTCCCAGGATCCTCTCGAATTCTTGTTTTCCTGCAACGATATTGACGCGGAACGCATCCGTTCTGTCCAGCTGGGACAATTCGTCGCCCGGGTAGTTCTTGGTCACGATCGTGGCAAACGGCTGAATTGTCGGGATCGTGCCGTCGGGCGAGTAGTAGAAGAACGCGTCGCCCCACGCGAGCTCGGGGGTTCCGTCTCCTTCTCGAGGCCGTTGCGTCACCGTGCCCTCGAAGCTGCCGACCAGATTCACGATGTCGTCGAGTGTCATGCACCGATCGTCACACGGTCGGCAGCATCTGTCGCAGTGTTCAGCCGACTTTGTACGTACCGGTTCCGGTCGCGACGAGGCGGCCGGATTCGGTCCCGATGATGTCGACTCGACACGTCTTGAGGCTCCGGCCGGCGTGCATCCGAGTGCCGACGATATCGATCCCCTCTGCATATACCGGCTCCATGAACTGAACGGACATGGAGACCGTGACGCCCCGAAGTTTCTCGGGGACAGCGGATCCGGCCCATGCGGCGGTCATGATCCCGATATCGATGCAGCCGGCGATCACGCCACCGTGCAGCATCTGGCCGACGGTGGACAGCTCGTCGCGATACGGCAGCCGCAGTCGAGCTGTGCCCTCGTCGATGTCGATGAGCTCGATTCCCAATTGCTGCACGAACGGTGATTGCGGAAGAAACATGGCCATGGCCGCGCTTCCGCTGGCCGGTGCCTGTACTTCGTTGGTTGTCATCGCTACCCCTCTATCGTAATTGGATTCCGATATCGGAATCAGAGTACGATAAGTTCATGGTCTTGGAAACCCCCACCGACAAGCGGAAGCGTCGAACGCACAACGCTGTGCTCGACGCCGGTCAGACACTCTTCCTCGAGCACGGTTATCGCGGAACGACGATCGAGATGCTTGCTGCAACAGCAGATGTGGCAGTGAGCTCGATCTACGCCAACTTCGGCGCAGGCAAGGTCGACGTCTATGCGGCACTGGCGTGGCGAACGGCGCTGGCCCATGTCGAGCAAATGTCTGCACCCGTCGACGCGGTTGACCCCGTCCGTGTGGTCGCCGAGTTCCTCGATCGATACATCGCATTCCATCGCGGTAGTCCGCTGGCGCTGCGACTGCTGGGGTTGACCGACGTGGACAAGTCCGAGTCCGAAACGGTCGGCGCGGCCAAGGCCAAGATCGACAGGGCGCTCGGTGGGCTCATCGATTCGGTGACGCACGCAGTGACGGACGCAGGGTCCGACGTCGATCCTCGCGCTCTGGTCTTGAACGCCTGGGCAGCGATGAACGGTGCTGTGTCACTGAGGCAACGACGCATCGTCGACCAACCGATGCTCGACGCGATGCTGGCCATTACGCGGGCAGATATGCTCCGTCACCTGAATGGGACATCCGATGAGGCCCGGTGAACTCGGTGCCGGAGACCGCGTACGGACCGTGGGATATGCACTGGGGCAGCAACTGTCGATGCTGCCCGGTACGCTGCTCGGTCCCCGTAGGAGATCGTCGAACACGGTGTGGGCGATTGTCGATGTACCGGATTCACGGTTGTGCCGGGACGCACTGGAGGAGGCGAGGGAGTGTCTGAGTGAGCCCATGTTGCTGCACAGTCAGCGATGTTGGCAGTACGCGTCGGCGTTTGCGGCCGTGGACGATGTGTGTCCGGATCCGGAGGCGCTCTACGTGTCGTGCCTGTTGCACGACATCGCGCTCGGCGGCGAACCGGACATCGCGGTCGGATGCTTTGCGTTGATCGGTGCTGATCGAGCCGAGAAGTTCGTCCGTAGATACGAAGGCGACGACCGAACGGCACAGATCGTCCACGAGGCAATAGCCAGGCACATGGACACAGCGAGGCCAGAGGGACCGGAAGCTGCCCTGTTGAACGATGCCGCATACCTGGACGTCAGTGGCCGTCGGATTCGTGAACTCGATCCGCACTGCATCGATGTGATCGAATCCCGCTATACGCGTGAAAGTTTCGCCGCAGACTTCGCATGCAGGATGAAGATCGAATCGAGAATGCGACCGCGGTCGACGGCGGCGACGTTGTGGCGCGCAGGAATGTATCCGGCGATAAAGGTGAATCCCCTGGAGCGAATGGTCACATCATCGAAGTAGCTGTTCCGCGACGGACTGGTGACAGCCCGTCAGGCCGGGCAGCTCACGGTGTAGGTCCAGACTGTGCCGACCGGTCCGGTGACGCGGACCAGGACAGCGGTAGCGGTACCCGCAGGAATCGAGACCACAACGGACCCGACGCCGGTGCTGCCACCCACGTAGCCGGTGTTGTGGATCAGGGCGTCCTGGTAGAACACTTCGATCTGATCGTGCACGTTCACTGTCGTAGCTGCAACCGAACGACGAACCAGGTTCTTGCGAATTCCACTCTTGCTCGACACAAATCCTCCAACGAAAGTACTTGACGGGCTGTCCGTCTCAGCGATGGTGACACAGTGATCGCGCGTCGAGTATCCCTTGGGCGGATGATCATCCAGGGCCGAAGACGCTGTGCCCCAAAGGCTACTGTTATTCATTCGACTCAACGGCGACTGTGGCCGCAGCAGCCGGACGTACATCCACCGATGTACGACGAGATACTCACGCAGACCGATGTGGCGCGGCCCGCTGATTCGTAATGTTGGCCAGGTCAAGACACATCGATATCGGAGGAACCGTCATGCACGCCGCAACACTTCTGTCTCAGCAACCGTCCACCACCGAGCAGGCGCTGGGGTGGGGGTTGGGAACCATCGTTCTGGTGGCGGCGCTCGGCGCAGTCGTGCTGTTCGTCGCTGCGCTGGTCAGCATCATCCGGTCGCCCAACTACACCGTCGCCGGCCGGGCAGTGTGGATCTTCGTCGTACTGGCGTTCCCGTTCCTCGGTCCCCTGGTCTGGTTCGTGTGGGGTCGGAAGTCGACTTTCGCCGTCGATGCCGCCAACGGACTCAGATGATCGACCCGATCGTGCGCGCCGCGTCGGCGAACTCGCCGGGGTTGGGGCCCGCGTAGTTGAGTCGAAGGAACTTTCCGGTGGGTTCGGCGGGAAAGTAGTCGTCGCCGGCTCCGACGATGACACCCGCCGACTTGCATTCCTGCACAATCCGTTCCAGATCGACATCGTCGCGCAGACGCATCCAGAGATTGAGTCCACCGCGAGGAACTGCGTCGAGATGGCCACGCGGCGCGAACTCGATGAGGCTGTTCGCCAGCAAGTCCCGACGTGAAGCCAACTGAGTTCGCAGCCGCCGCAGGTGGGTTCGCCAGGCGGGTTGAGTGACGACGTCCAATGCAACGGATTGCAGAATCCCGCTGACATACATCGACTCGGCTCCCGTATCGGCGAGGATGCGCTCGTGCGCGGGTCCGCGAGCGATCAAGCCCGCCAACCGAACCGAGGGTGACACTGTCTTGGTGAGCGAGCGAAGATAGACGACATGTCCGGCGTCGTCGCGTGCGGCCAGCGGATTCGGCTCGGAGGTGATGCCGAAATCGTGGGCCGAGTCGTCCTCGATCAGGAACGCGCCGTGGCGTCGAACAGTGTCGAGGACCTGCTCGGACAATGCAGGCGACCACTGTGCTCCGGTGGGGCTGGCGAATGTGGGTTGGGCGTAGAACGCTCGCGCGCCGGTGTGCGCGAATGCCCGAGCGAGCGCGTCGGGGTCCGGACCGTCGACGCCACTGGGTATCGGTACGACGCGGACGCCGGCCTGCGTGGCAGCAAGGATCGCACCCCAGTACGTCGGGGACTCCATGAGCAACGGCCGGCCGGCACCGACGAGTGCCCGAAATGCCGTACTGAGTCCGGTCTGGCTGCCGGGGATGATGACGACGTCACTGGCCGACGGTGGCGTGATGCCCAACGGTGTCGACGCGCCCAACTCGGCCGCGAACCATGCCCGCAGTTCCGGCAGACCTGCGGTGGGTGGTCGGGCGATCACCGAGTCGGTGCGGGAGGCGCGGGTGAAGGCGGCGTGAACAAGCCTTTCCGGCAACAACTCCCGGGCCGGGTAGCCAGAATGCAACGCGATCACATCGCTCGAGGTCGACTGCAGAGCCGCTGGTAGTTGCAGTCGATTGTCCGGCGCTCCCAGTGCAGCGGTCTGCCATCCGTAATCGTTGGGGCGGGCGGTACGCACCGTCCTGATGAATGTGCCGACGCCAGGCCGGCTTTCGATGACGCCTTGCGCGATGAGCGTCCGCAGTGCCTTCTGCACCGTGACCGGACTGGCCGAATGCTCGGCAACCAGTGCGCGGGTGGACGGCAGCCGGGCTTCAGGAGCCGCAGTCGCAATCCAGGTTCTCAGTGCAGACACGATCCGCGAGCTGCTATCGTCGGACATGACACAGCATAGTAGCGCTACTGCGTCTGGCGCGGGTCTGCTATCCCGCGCCGGACTGCTCTGGGGCCTGGCAGGCGTCACGGCGTTCTCGTTCACGGTGCCATTGACCCGCGTTGCCGTCACCGGAGGCCTGTCGCCGCTCTTCGTCGGCTGCGGCCGCGCTGTGGTCGCAGCCGCACTGGCTGCGGTAGCGCTCGCCGCCACTGGGCAACGGCTCCCGCAGGGGCGGCAGTGGATTCGGCTCGCAGTGATCGCGGCCGGTGTCGTCGTCGGTTTCCCGGTGCTCACCTCATATGCGCTCACCACTGCATCGGCGGGTCACAGCGCCGTCGTGATCGCGTTGCTTCCGGCGGCCACCGCCGCCACTGCGGTTGTCCGCGAACGGCAACCGGTCCGGCCGATGTTCTGGGTGGTCGCAGGCCTGGGGGCTGCCGTCGCGGTCGGGTTCGCTGCCGTGCAAGGCGGACAGTTGACCGGGTTGCAGTGGTCGGATCTGTTGCTCCTCGGAGCAGTGGTCGCCGCAGCGGTGGGATACGCCGAGGGCGGCCTGCTGTCGCGAGAACTCGGTGCGTGGCAGACGGTGTCGTGGGCCCTGGTGGTGTCCGTGCCGGTCACCGGCGCGTTGGCCGCGCTCGCGTGGTGGCAGCAACCTTCGGCAGCAGGGGCATCCGAGTGGGCCGCCTTCGGATACCTGGCGGTGGTGAGCATGTACCTCGGGTTCTTCGCCTGGTACCGGGGACTGGCGATCGGCCCGATGTCCAGCGTCAGCCAGGTCCAGTTGATCCAACCTGTGCTGACCATCTGCTGGGCAGCGATCATCCTGCGCGAGGGCTTGACGTGGCTGGTGCTCGTGGGTGGAGCGGCGGTCATCGTGTGTGCAACAGTGGCGGTCCGGACCCGGATGTCGCCGACCGTTCGGCAGGAGGAGTTTTCGAAATGACGAAATCGATCGATCAGGCGCGCAAGCTCGAGAACGTGCGCTACGACATTCGTGGACGAATTCTTGACAAGACCGAAGAACTCGAGGAGCAGGGGCACGCGATCCTGCGACTGAACGTCGGTAATCCTGCCCCGTTCGGTTTCGAGGCACCGGACGAGATCATGATGGCGATGATCCGCAACCTTCCCACCGCACAGGGTTATTCGGATTCACGGGGCCTGTTCTCCGCCCGCACCGCGGTGGTCCAGTACTACCAGACCAAAGGCCTGACCGATCTCGATGTCGGCGACGTCTACCTCGGCAACGGGGTATCGGAATTGATCACGATGACGATGCAGGCGCTGTGCAATCCGGAAGACGAGATACTGATCCCGTCGCCCGACTATCCACTGTGGACCGGCTCGGTGGCCCTGGCCGGTGGCGTACCCGTCCATTATCTGGCCGACGAAAGCAGGATTGGGCCCCGGACTTCGAGGATCTCGAAGCCAAGATCACGCCCCGCACCCGCGCAATCGTGGTGATCAACCCGAACAACCCGACCGGCGCGGTGTACTCACGCGATGTACTGCAGCGGTTCGTCGACCTGGCACGAGAGCACGATCTGGTTCTGCTCGCCGACGAGATCTACGAGAAGATCGTCTACGACGGATCGGTGATGACCAATCTTGCTACGCTGACCGGGAAAGATGTTCTGTGTCTGACATATTCGGGTCTGTCGAAGGCGTACCGGGTCTGTGGATTTCGGGCCGGATGGTTGGCGATCACCGGCCCTCGTCGACGCGCGGCAAGCTTCATCGAAGGCATCACGCTGCTGTCCAACATGCGCATGTGCGCGAATGTGCCGGCGCAACATGCAATACAAACTGCGCTCGGCGGCCGACAGTCGATCGAGGATCTGCTGCTCCCGGCAGGCAGGCTGACCGCGCAGCGTGACCTGGCGCATCGCATGCTGAACTCGATCAACGGAATCAGCTGCGTGCAGGCGGGGGGTGCGCTCTACATGTTCCCGAAACTCGACACCGAACGTTTCGGGATCGTCGACGACGAGAAGTTCGTACTCGACCTCCTGGAATCCGAGAAGATCCTCGTCAGCCACGGCCGTGCGTTCAATTGGGATGTGCCCGACCACTTCCGGCTCGTGACCTTGCCCAACGTGGACGATCTCGGAACGGCGCTCGAGCGTCTGGGTAATTTCATGAGCTCGTACAGGCAGTAGCGATCAGCTCTGATTCGGCTCGAACAGTTCCTCGATCGAGCAGTCGAAGGCGGCGGCGAGAGGTAGGCCGATCATCAGCAGCACTGTGCGTACAGGAAACTACAGACTGGCCCTCACACTCAGGTGAGTTGGACGGTGAGAAAGCTGTCACCGAGGTGCAGCATCGATGTAGTCGATCGAAACGTGCCAGGTGATGAGGTGGTGTCACTCAGGAAAGGACCACCGTCATGCCGGATCTCTTCAGCCCGTTCACCCTCAAAGGGGTGACGCTTCGAAATCGAATCGCCATGTCGCCGATGACGATGTATCGCGCCGTCGACGGAAAGATGAACGACTTTCATCTCATGTATCTCGGTGCGCGCGCAGCCGGCGGGTTCGGGATGGTGTTCCCGGAACAGGTGGCGATCACGCCCGACGGACGCACCACTCCCGGGTGCGCCGGAATCTACGACGACGATCAAATCGAGGGTCACGCTCGCGTGGCGTCGATGATCAAGCAGATGGGTTCGGTGCCGGCGATTCAGTTGGGTCACACCGGACGCAAAGGCAGCGAAGTGCCGCCGTGGCAGGGCGGATACCAGCTTCCGGCAGACCATCCCGACGGTTGGGAATGTGTTGCGCCGTCGGCGATTCCCTACGGCGGCGACCACTCGTTTCCCGTCCACGAACTCACCGTGCCCGAGATCAAGGCCATCCACCAGAGCTACGCCGACGCAGCCGTCCGAGCCGCGGGGGCGGGCTACGAATGGCTCGAAATGCACTACGCGCACGGCTACCTCGGGGCCAGCTTCTTCTCTCCGCTGGCGAACCAGCGCACCGACCAGTACGGCGGAAGCTGGAGAACAGGGCACGGTTCCACCTCGAGGCACTCGATGCGGTGCGCGAGGTGTGGCCCGAGAAGTTTCCGCTCACCATGCGATTGGGCTCGGACGACCACCACCCGGATGGGGTTCAGTTCGACGAATCCATGATCGCCATCGGTTGGATGAAGGAACACGGCCTGGACATGGCCGATGTCAGCCTGGGCTTCAATACCGACGACATGGTGGACCCGCCGTTCGGCGACATGGGGTTCATGGTCGAGCGGGCCGCACGGGTCAAGCGTGAGCTGGATATCCCGGTGACCTGCAGCTGGAATCTGGGAGTTCCGGAAAATGCGGACGCCGTGATCCGCGACGGCAAGATCGACGTGGTGTTGCTCGGTCGTCCGGCACTTGCCAATCCGCACTGGCCGGTCTGGGCGGCGCGTGAACTCGGCCACGGGGACCCGTTCTCGCTGGTGCCCGAGGACTGGAGCTGGTGGCTGAAGAACTTCCGCGGCCACGACCCGAGCATCGGACTGCCGCCGGCGAAAGTTCTCGACGAGGAGCAGGAGAGGAAGATCGCGTAGCAGAGGAAGGGCCGGACGGCGATCACGGACCATCCGCGGACGGTAGGGTTCCAAGGGCTCGCATCATGAGGAGCCCAGCGGTGTTCTCGTATCGAAGCGGAGGTTTGTGATGGCCGGCGGACTCGTAGCCCTGCTCGACGACGTGGCAGCGCTGGCTCGTCTGGCAGCTGCATCCATCGATGATGTCGGTGCCGCTACCGGTAAGGCGACGGCGAAGGCAGCAGGCGTCGTGATCGACGACGCAGCGGTGACGCCGCAGTACGTCCGCGGTCTTGCGGCCGAACGTGAATTGCCGATCATCAAGCGCATCGCCGTGGGTTCGCTACGCAACAAGCTGCTGATCATCCTGCCGATCGCGCTGCTGCTCAGTCAGTTCGTGCCGTGGCTGTTGACGCCGATCCTCATGCTCGGCGGCTGCTATCTCAGCTACGAGGCCGCGCACAAGATCTGGGGCGCACTCTTCGGCCACGGCGACCATCACGCCGCCGCCGAGGACGAGCCACGCGACGAGGACACCGTTGTCTCCGGAGCAGTGCGTACCGATCTGATTCTGTCCGCCGAGATCATGGTCATCGCGCTGGACACCATTGCTGCAGAGGGCTTCTGGAGCCGGCTCATCATCCTGGCTGTCGTCGCCGTGGTCATCACGATCGTCGTGTACGGAGTCGTCGCGCTGATCGTGAAGATGGACGATATCGGTCTGAAACTGGCCGACGGCTCCACCGGATTCGTCGAGAAGTTCGGCCGCAGCCTGGTCAGGGGCATGCCCCACGTGATGTCGGTGCTGTCGGTCGTCGGCACCGCAGCGATGCTGTGGGTCGGTGGACACATCCTGCTCGTCGGCATCGACGAGCTCGGATTCCATCCGATCTACGAACTCGTGCACCACGGCGAAGACGCAGTGCGAGGAGTCGCGGGTGTCGGCGGAGTGCTGGCGTGGATCGTCAACACCCTCGCATCTGCGGTCATCGGCGCGATCGTGGGCGGCATCATCGTCGCTGCGCAGCTGGGCATCTCGAAGGTGCTCGCCACGCGCGCTGCCGCGAAGTAGTGGCTCTCGCCGCCACATTCGCCGTTGTTCATCCAGCCTCGGAGCCGGCATCCGAGATCCTGTTTCGCTATTACGCCGATGTCGTCGGGCGCTTCCACGGTCGAGAAGCGTCGGACGACGAAGTGCTTCGAGCCATGATCGACGAACCGAGCGATGACCTCACCGGGAATTCGGGTCTCCTAGTCGTCGCGTATGTCGGTGTGGATGTGGTTGGTTGCGGGGGCATTCGTTTCGTGTCCGACGACACCGCAGAGCTGACGCGGTTGTTCGTCGATGCCTCGGCACGGGGCAGCGGCGTGGGAGTGTCGATAGTCGAGTTTCTCGAAGGATTCGTCCAGCAGTCCAACCGTACGAAGATTCGTCTGGACACCAGAGCGGACCTCGTAGAAGCGCGGCGGTTGTACTCGAAGCTGGGCTATCGGGAGGTACCAGCCTTCAATGCGGAACCCTACGCCGAGGTCTGGCTCGAAAAGCGTTTGTACTGAACCGATGTCCTCATCGATGGGTCAGCTCGAGCACCTTTCGTTCCGACTAGGAGACATCGGCATGGTCGAAACTCCCTCAGGCGAACGTGGCGTGCATTTCCCAGATCATGATTTCGCTCGCGGTCGATGCTGTCGCACGGTGCCCGCCGGTCGAGGTCAGTCGCACCGCGTCGCCCTGGGCCAGGTTGCCGATGTCCTCGAACACCGCCGAACCGTCGGCGACGAAGACGTGACCGAACGGCGCGTCGGGAACGGTGATCGACTGTCCGGGCTCGAGCCGCGCAACGTGGAGTGCCGCAAAGCGATTGCCGATGTTCACTCCACTTCTTCCTGGGATTCCCGATGCCACGCAGACGAGCTCGCCCTTTGCCAACTCGTCTCGAACGTCGCGCTCGTCGTACGACGGCACCCTCCCGTCGGTATCGGGTGGGATCCACATCTGCACGACGCGTAGCTTGTCGCGGCCGGTCAGGCTCGATGCGTTGCGTTCGGTGTGGCGAATACCGGTGCCCGCACTCATTCGCTGAATCAGCCCGGGGCGGATCAGTCCGGAATGACCCTCGGAATCCGTGTGTTCGAGCGTTCCCTCGCGTACCCAGGTGAGGATCTCCATGTTCTCGTGCTGATGGGAGTCGAACCCCTCGCCCGGGGACACCGTGTCCTCGTTGTGCACCATCAACAGTCCATGCGCATTGGCCGCCAGATCATAGTTTCCGGTGGCGGGGAAAGACTGCTGGGAATCGAGCCATTCGTTCCACCAGTGATGCCGTTGTTCGCTGGGAATGTGGGTGAGGGTCACGACGCGTTGTCCCGCATTGCCGAGAACGTACGTGTGACGGCCGCGAGATCGTTGGGGTCGATCAGATCGAACATGTTCTTCCGTACCGCTTCGACGTGCCCGGGGCTGGCGGCGGCGAGGGTGTTCATGCCGGCCTCGGTGAGTTCGGCGGACATTCCTCGCTTGTCGTCGTCGCATTTGACGCGCCGGACCCAGCCGCATTCGACCAGTCGACTGATTGCCCTTGTCACGCCGCTGCGAGTGGTGGTGACGGCGTCGGCGAGTTCGCTCATGCGGCGTCGGCGATAGGGCGCTTCGGAAAGCACCACCAGCAACTCGAAGTCGGTGAACGAGATGCCGGAGTCGCGCGTGAGCTGATTGTCGAGATCCCGAAGCAACAGCCGCGTTGCGTCGAGGTATGCGCGCCAGGCCTGCTGTTCGTCCTTGCTGAGCCACCGTGGTGAATCCATGCAGCCATAGTAGTTGACAACGCAACTAGCGGGTGTACTGTTCTCAGTAGTTGACGAAGCAACTACTTGACCCGGAGGGTGGAGCGATGACCAACGAACTGACTGCCGAAGAGACACGCCGCGCGCAGGAACACGAAGAGCAGCGGGAACGCATTCGTCGGCAGCACCTGAAGCCTGCCGGTGAACGGCCTGCTTCCTCGGCTCGCGGCCTCCATCACACCGCATTGGTCAGTAGCGACGTCGAAGCAACGGTCCGTTTCTACCAGGATCTGCTTGAGTTTCCGCTCACCGAGCTCATCGAGAACCGTGACTATCCTGGGTCTTCGCACTTCTTCTTCGATATCGGCAACAGCAATCTGTTGGCGTTCTTCGATTTTCCCGGCCTCGATGTCGGACCCTACGCAGAGGTGCTCGGCGGTCTCCATCACGTGGCGATCAGTGTCGAGCCCACCAGGTGGGAACACCTGCGTTCCAAGCTGATCGACGCGGGAGTCGAACTGATTGAGCACAGCGAGGTCTCCCTGTACTTCCGCGACCCCGACGGTGCCCGCCTGGAACTGATCGCCGATCCACTCGGTGAGATGTACGGCTCGCACGTTCTCTGACCCCCACACTCCGAGATCCGAGGCAATGACATGACCTCTGCAGCAACCACACTCGACGTCCGTCGAGCCGACGACCGATTCAAGACCAGGATCGGCTGGCTTGACTCCAAGCACTCCTTCTCCTTCGGCAACCACTTCGACCGTGGCAACACCCACCACGGTGTCCTGATGGTCAACAACGACGACATCGTCACTCCCGGTCAGGGATTCGACACCCATCCGCACCGCGACATGGAAATCGTCACCTGGGTCCTGCAGGGTTCGCTGGTGCACCAGGATTCGATGGGCCATACCGGCGTCATCTACCCCGGTCTCGCGCAGCGGATGAGCGCAGGTACGGGAATCCTGCACTCCGAGAAGAACGATTCGTGGCGACTCGGTGAGACCGCCGGCTCGTACTCGGGCAAGCACGGCGATCCCGTTCGCTTCGTGCAGATGTGGGTGGTCCCGGACGAGCAGGGCATCACCCCGGGCTACGAGCAGCTCGAGATCGACGGCGAATTACTCAGTGGCGGTTTGGTTCCCGTGGCGTCAGGCATGGCTCATCACGCCGACCACGCGGCGATCCGCATCAAGAACAAGTACGCCGCCATGCACGCTGCTCGTCTCCAGCCCGGACAAGCTCCGGTCGATGTGCCCGACGCGCCGTTCGTGCACATCTTCGTTGCCCGGGGTGAAGCGATGCTCGAGGGAGTCGGCGTACTCGCCCAGGGCGACGCGGTACGGATCTCCGGAGGCGGCGGGCAGAAGCTGAGCACCGCAACCGGAGCCGAAGTGATCGTGTGGGAGATGCACGCCGCGATCGCCGGGTGAGGTCTGCTACCTCTTCAGACCGAACATCTTCGCGATCGTCTTCTCCATGAACGTCGCAGGCAGCAACCGCCGCGCAAGAAATACGACAGGTGCGTTGCTGCCCCTGGAGTACAACGGTTTCGGCTTGTCCGCATCGATGGCCTTCAGCACCACCTCGGCGACATCCTCGGCGGAGATGCCGGTTCCTTCTTTGCGGTCCAGGGAAGAGATCGCGGTGTGGAAGTCGTCTCGGTGGACCGAATCCGGTGCGATGTACTTGGTTCGCCGCTCGCTGATTCCGGTGTTGATCGATCCCGGCTCGACGGTGGTCATCCACACGCCGAAGGGTGAGAGTTCCAGGCGCGCGGCGTCGGAGAAGCCCTTGATGGCGGCCTTCGTCGAGGCGTAGGACGAGCGGTAGGCGAGCGGGAAGCTGGCCAGCATCGAGCCGACCATGACGATGCGCCCGTACCCGCGCTCACGCATTCCGGGAATGACGCTCTGCGACAGCGTCACCGCGCCGAAGACGTTCAACTGGAACAGTCGCTCGATGGCGTCGGTCTGCAGTTCCTCGAACGGACCGGACTGACTTTCACCGGCGTTGTTGACCAGGACGTCGACGTCGCCGAGATCGGCGACGAAGGTGCGGATCGAGTCGGCGTCGGTGAGATCGAGCGCGCGATACTCGACGCCGGTGGCCCGCTGGGCGTCGGTCATCGATGCCGGATTGCGGGACGTGCCGATCACTCGATAGCCCTGGGCGACGAGCGCCTGCGCGACCGCGCGTCCGATACCCGACGAAGCTCCGGTGACCACTGCGGTGCGATTCATGTCCGGAATGGTACCGGTGCAGTCGGTTCGTACCGCATGACGAATCAGCTCATACCGGTTAGTCTGTTACCCGTGCAAACGAACTCTGCCGCCCTGCTGATCGAGCACCTGTGTATGGCCTTCGGCCCCAAGGTTGCCGTCGACGACCTCTCGCTGATGGTTCCACCCGGTTCGATGTTCGGCCTCGTCGGCCCGAACGGCGCAGGCAAGACGACGTGTCTGTCCATGGCGGTCGGTCTGCTCAGGCCGCAGTACGGCCGAAGTCTGGTGTTCGGACGAGATGTCTGGGCCGATCCCATCGCCGCGAAAGAACTGCTGGGCGTGCTCCCCGACGGGCTCGCTCTGCCCTCGCAGTTCACCGGCCACGAGCTGCTCACCTACTTCGGACGACTGCGCGCGATGCCGGAGGACGTGATCGCACAGCGTCGAGACGAGCTGCTGGACGCGCTGGATCTGGCAGATGCCGGGGGAACCGTCATCGCCGATTACTCCGCAGGCATGACCAAGAAGATCGGACTGGCCTCGGCATTGCTGCACGGTCCACGGCTGCTGGTGCTGGACGAACCGTTCGAGGCGGTCGACCCCATCTCCTCCACCACCATTCGCAACATTCTGGTTCAATTCGTCCGGTCCGGCGGCTCGGTGATTCTGTCGAGCCACGTGATGGCCCTCGTCGAGCAGCTCTGCACCCACGTCGGCGTCATCACCGGCGGCCGCGTCGTGGCCGCGGGAACGGTGGACGAGGTCCGTGCGGGCGGAAGCCTGGACGACGCCTTCGTTCGCCTGGTCGGTACTCGCGAGCAGAACCCCGACGGCCTGTCCTGGATGCGCTCGTGACGTCCCTCGGCCGGACCGTCCTGCAGATGCGAATCACGCTCTACCGCAGGCAGTTCAAGGGCGGGCAAGCAGTAGTGAAAGCCGTGTTCGGGTTGCTGGGACTGGTATTCGCGGTCGTGGCGTGTGTGTTGTCTGCGCGCAGTGGAGACTCGCAGGTGTTGGTCGGCGGCACCGCGAGCCTCGGGCTGACCCTGATCGGCCTGAGCTGGGTGCTGTTCCCGGTGCTCTCCGGAATCTCCGATGACAACATCCAGCCCCGCCACTTCCAGATGCTGTCGGTCGAACCCGCACGCCTGGCTCGTGCGTTGTTGGGCACGTCGGCGTTCGGCATGGTGGTGCCGTTGACGGCCATTGCGACTGCGTCGATCCCGATCTATGCCGTGTCCCGTTCTCTCGCAGCGCTTCCGGTTGCTCTGGTGGCCTGGCCTGCGACCGTGGTGCTCTTCGTGTCGCTGTCCAGAGTGGTCACCGTGGCGATGTCTCAGCTACTGAAGAGTCGGCGCAGTCGAGAGTTCGCTCTGCTGGCGTTCGGTGCGGTGTTCGGCAGCCTGTACTTCCTGCAGTTCCCCATCACCCAGAACTTCCCTCGGGTGCTGTCGGGTGAAGTGACATGGCCGCTGACACTGGCACATTCGATTCCGTTCAGCTGGGGAATCACCGGGGTGGACGCTGCGCTGGACGGGAACTGGCTGCTGGCGATCGGCGCCGTGGCGGGACTGCTGCTGCTCGACGGTGTAGTGGTGTGGTCGTGGCAGCGACTTGTGCTGCGGCTCTTCGAGGGACGGGTGTCCGCCTCGTACGGCGCGTCGCGGAAGCAGGTGGAGGCAGAGGGTCGTAACGGCGATACCGGCTGGCGGGCATCGCGGATCGGTGCGGTGGTGATGCGAGAGCTGTCCCTGTGGCGCGGCGATATGCGTCGTCGAAGTCAGCTGCTGTCGGTCCTCATCTTCGCGGTGCTCGGAGGCGTCGGTCCTTTGGTGACCGACTCGATTCCGTTCAGTGCAGCATGGGGCGCGTGGATCGTGATCTTCATGGCGATGGGCGCGGGATCGAATCTGTACGGCCTCGACGGCGGTTCGATGTGGCACCTGGTGATGATTCCGCAAGCTCTGCGCGACGACGTTCGTGGCCGGCAGCTCGCCTGGCTGATCGTGGCTGCACCCTTCGCGATCGTGCCGACGGCGGTCGTCCGCGTATTCGGTGACCTCGGACTCGACCGATTGGCAATCCCCATCTCGGTCACGCTGTCGATGCTCGGGGTCAGCGCCGGACTCATCGTCATGGTCTCCGTCCGTGCCGCCTATCCGGTTCCCGAACCCACCAAGGCCTTTTCGTTGAACACCCGAGGGTCGTTCAACGGAGGTTCGTTCGCCTTGGTCTTGCTGTCGATGGTCGTACTCGGGCTGTCGGTAGTGCCCGCTCTGCTGCTGGCATTGCTTCTCCCGGTGCCTTCGCGTATCTGTCCGTTCCCGCGGCCGTGGCCGTCGGGTGGCTGGGGATGTGGTGGGGTGCGCGGGTGGCCGTCGACACGCTGGTCCGTGACTCCGACAAGATCCTGCACGAGGTGATCTCACGGTAGAGCGCGAATGGCCCGACACGGGTTGCCGGCCGCGAAGGTGTGCGACGGCACGTCCCGGGTGACGACGCTGCCTGCACCGATCACCGAGTTGTCGCCGATCGTGACTCCCGGGCAGACGATGACCCCGCCACCCAACCACACGTTGTTTCCTATGGTGATGGGAAGAGCGCTCTCTAAGCGTGTTCGGCGCGCCTCGTGATCCTCCATCGGGTGCAGCGCCGTCAGCAGTTGCGCCCGTGGCCCGATCGACACGTCGTCACCGATGGTGATGGGTGCGCAGTCCAACAGAATCGCGTCGTAGTTGAGGAAGCTGTTGGATCCGATCGAAATGTATGTGCCGTAGTCGCATTGGAACCGGGGCATGATCCACGAATCCGGTCCGATGGATCCGAGCAACTTGCCGAGAATCTCGCGCCGTGCGTCGGTCTGGTCCGCCTCGGTTGCGTTGAATCGGTCGAGCAGCTTCCCGCACCGCACCCGAGACGCCACCAGGTCCGGATCACTGTCTCGGTAGAGCTCGCCGCCCAGCATCCGATCCCGGTTCTCGCTCATGGATGACAGGCTACCGATCGGTGGTCTTCTCGAACAGTGCGACGCTGAACCACGAACTGCCCTCGGCGAACTCGCGGCGGCCGACGTAGCGAAAGCCTGGCTCAGGTAGTAACTGCGTAGTGCGCCGTTGGTCTCCGCGCAGTCGAGTCGCAGCAGGGATCGCCCCTCCCGACGGGTCTGCTCCGACGCCCACTCGAGCAGCAACGTGCCGAGGCCGGTGCCGGCCTCTCTTCTGTCGATCACCAATCCGTGGACGTAGCAGGCCGATTCGTCCTGGTCGGGCCAGATGGCCGGATCGGAGTCGATCAACCGTAGTGCGGCGACGATCGGGCCGCTGTGACCGTATCGGGCGACATGGAACTCTCCCGCGTCGATCTGCGCGGCGATCGTGGTGAGAGGTACCTCGCGTGGAGTCCACTGATCGATTCCCCGAGCGAACAGCCAGTCCTCGGCAGCGTGCCGGAGGGCGAGTATCGTTGTCGCGTCGGCGGCAGTTGCGGGTTCCACGGTGAGCACGGTGCATGGTACGGAAAGAGTAGCTGTCATGGTCAACGTGCTTGTGGTCGAGAACGATTCGGACCGGAAGGTCCTTCCCCGGTTGAACGGTGCCGAGTTTCGGAGTTGCACGATCGCCGAACTCGCCGACGCGGTGCCGTGGGCCGAGGTGCTGCTGTTCCGGACGTTCGAGACCGCCGATCTGCGGGCGGTGTGGCCGAAGGCCGAGAATCTTCGGTGGATCCACTCGTCGAGTGCCGGCGTCGATCGACTGCTGGATCCGGTTCTGCGCGAGGGGTCGTGGACGCTGACGAACTCCGGTGGGATCCTCGATCGTGCGATCGCCGAGTACGTCGCCGCCGGCATTCTGGCGTCGGTCAAGAAGCTGCCCCGGGCGCTTGCTCGACAGCGCGAGCGAGTCTGGGAGCACAGAGGTACCACCGGTATTCACGGTCGCGCCGCTCTCGTTGTCGGTCCCGGTTCGATCGGACGCGAGATCGGCCGGGTCCTCGGCGCACTCGGTATGCGCGTCGAGGCCGCGGCAACGTCCGAGCGGGCCGGTGACTCGGAGTTCTCGCGAATCCGAAACGTCCGACAATTGCCGTCGTATGCAGGCGAGTACGACGTGATCGTGCTGGCGACACCGTTGACCGACGCCACACGCGGACTGGTCGACGCGGAGGTTCTCTCGGCCATGCGTTCCGATGCAGGCCTGGTCAACATCGCCCGCGGACCCGTCGTCGACGAACGAGCCCTGTGCGACGCCCTGGCTGCCGGAGCCGTCGGGTGGGCCGTGCTCGACGTGTTCGAGGTCGAACCACTGCCGGACACGAGCCCGCTGTGGGGCATGGACAACGTCATCCTGACCGCGCATCTGGCGGGCGACGCCGACGACTTCGCCGAGCGTCTGTGGGCGTTGTTCGAGGACAACTTGCAGCGATACGTCCGTGGTTCGGCACTGGTGAACCTGGTGGACAAACAGGCGGGATACGTACGGCGCTGAAACGGACCGGCAAAGTATGCGTAACACTCCGTAGCATGTACTAGGGTGCAAGAGTGCGTGAAATCAATCGTTCGGCCGTGGCGTCGACCAGTCGCGACGCGGCGTTCGCCTACATGGACGACTTCAGGAATGTCCCGCAGTGGATGTTCGGCATCACCCGTTTCGAGCCGACGAGCGAGGTCACTTCGGGGCTCGGTGCCAGGTACGACGCGACGATGCAGATCGGTCCGAAGGCCCTTACCTCCGTTGTGCACGTCACCGAATGGGTCCACAACGAGAGGCTGACGCTCGAATCGGTCGAGGGCCTGTCCAACTCGTCCACGTGGTCGTTCTCCGATACCGCAGACGGCGGTACCCGTCTGGATGTGGTGTTCCGCTACAGCCTGCCCGGCGGAATCGCGGGCAAGGTGCTCGGCGCTGTAGTGGAACCCGTTGTGGGTCAGGCGATCAAGCATACGGAGTCGACGCTGCGGGCCCGCCTGGAAGCGGCCGACTAGTACACGTACTTGTCGAGGGCATCCAACACCTGGTCGACGGCGAGCCACGCGAACAGGAATGCGCAGACACCAAGCGTGAGGTTGGTGAACCAGCCGTTTCGCCACTGCTTCGGCACCCGATCGCTGTTGAGCATTATCAGCAGCGTCACCGCCAGGAACGGCATGAACACCGCCCCGAGGACGCCGTATGTCAGGACGAGCCCGATCGGTTGGTCCAGCCACAGCAACGCCATGGGCGGGAACGTCAGCCACGCAACGTACCAACGGAAGTACTTGCCGCCGACGCGCGTTTCCGGGTGACCCTGTTCGAGCCCCTTCAGATTGCCGACGAAGTCCGCGAACATCAGGCTCACGCCGTTCCACACCCCGATCAGCGACGAGAACGACGCGGACCAGAATCCGATGAGGAACACGTAGCCGAACACCGTGCCGTAGCGTTCGGCCAGCACGTCGGAGAGTTGAATCAAGCCCTGATCGCCGGTGGAGATCGCGATCTGCGACGAGTACAGCAGTTCGGCACCGACGATGAGCATCGCGAGGACGAAGATGCCCGAGATGACGTAGGCCATCGAATTGTCGATACGCATGACGCGCATGAATTTCGGTGTGATCCAGCCCTTCTCGCGTAACCAGTAACCGTAGGCAGCGAGCGTGATGGTGCCACCGACGCCACCGGCGAGGCCGAGGACGTACACGATCGAGCCGTCGGGAATGGTGGGGACGATGCCCTTGACGATCGCGGGAACGTTCGGAACCGCCACGACTGCAGCACCGATCACGGTCACGAACATGATGCCGACGAAGACGGTGATGATCTTCTCGAAGAACCCGTAGCTACCCAGCCAGATCAACGCGAACCCGAGGAGCCCGGATGCGATGGCGACGACCTTGAGTTCCAACGCGGGGAACAACGCGACGATCGGCAGCGCGCTCGACGACATCGCCGCAGCGCCGTAGACGAATCCCCAGATCACGATGTAGGGCGCGAAATACACCGTCGTCCACTTGCCCAGCGAACGCCAGCCCTGAAAGATCGTGTTGCCCGACGCCAACGTGTAGCGGCCGGCACCTTCCACCAGAACGACTTTCATGACGACACCGACGATGATGACCCAGAGCAGTGCGTAGCCGTAGCGTGAACCTGCCACCAATGTCGCGACGAGGTCCGCGGCTCCGATACCGGTTGCGGCGACCACCAATCCGGGGCCGACCACCTTCCACTTCGGAGGTGCAGTGGTCTCGGTCATCGATTCTCCTCGCGTGCCGGGGGCTGCTCAGTGACCTGTCTCACTCTTTATGAAACGCACGGTTCCTGGCAAGTCGACGCTCGGTACCGTCGATGCGGTGACCGACGGACAGCAGTCATCGCGTGCATTGAGCTTCGGCAAGGTTGCCGAGAACTACGACCGGGCCCGTCCCGGCTACCCGGCCGAGCTGTACGCGGACATCGCTGTAGGCGACGGGCTGCGAGTGCTCGAGGCGGGGGCAGGTACCGGCAAAGCCACTGTTGCGTTGGCTGAACTCGGCGCGTCCGTTGTTGCGGTGGAACCGGATTCGGCTATGGCAGAGCTGGTTCGGCGGCGCACCGAGAACCTCGACGTCGAAGTGCAGGTGTCGCGGTTCGAGGATTGTGCAGCCCCGGCGGCGGCGTTCGATCTAGTCGTTGCCGCCCAATCCTGGCATTGGGTGAACCACGAGCAAGGAGCTGCAGTGGCGGCCCGCGCGTTGGTCCCCGGCGGTGCCCTTCGGTTGTGGTGGAACATGCCGGGCGACCTCGAGGGCCCGGCATGGGAAGCGGTCAGGGCGGCCTACGACGCAACCGAGCCCGAAGCGGCACACCTGTTGGTGTGTTCTCTCGGTGCGCAACCGGAGTCGAACGTGCCCCGCGCTGAAGGCTTCGGTCCGTGGACGACCTCGACGTACAAGTGGGTCCAGCGCTACTCCGCAGGCGAGTTCTGCGCCATGGCCGCCACGTACTCGAGCCATCTCGCCCTGGACGACGGGCGCCGCGGCGAGGTCCTGGGCGCAGTGCACGCGGCCATCGCCCGCCACAGCTATGTGGATTACCGCTACGTCACGCAGATGGTGACGGCGCGGCTCGACTAGGAGATCGTCGTGGTGCAGACGACGAATTGCCTGGCGTCGTAAGCGAATCCGCCCTGGGGGCATTCGTTGGGATCGGCGGTACCGGTCTTGATCTCGGTGACCTGTTCGACGTCGGTCGCACTGGGGTCGCTACAGTCGACTCGTGCGGGCTCGTCCATGCCCACGGTGGGTACGCTCATGCAGCCGTCGACAACCCAGTCGACGTCGAGGCACAATGCGCCCTGCTCGACACCGTCGAGCGTTTCGTAGTAGGTCTGATTCACGTCGGTGGGGCACTGCTCGTTCTGCTCGTTCTGCTCGGCCTTGGCGATGACCTTGTAGTTCGATTCCATGCTGCCGCATTCGGCGTTCTCGATGGTGGCGGCCGTCATCGTCCCGCCGAGCCGAACGCATTGACCGATCTCGACATCGATGTCGGTGGAACCACCGGCGTCGATTCCCTCTTGGCCCGAGACGTCGTCGGTGGTGCTGGGAGCGGCGGAGATCGAGGAGGCGGTGGTGGTGTCTGCGGCGACGGCGTTGCCGGCTTCGGACGACGAACAGCCTGCAGCGAACAGCAGCGTGAGAGCTGCGCTTGCGGCGAGCAGGCCTCTGGACAAAGCAAGCATCGTGGCATGACCTTCGGAAATCATCCAGGCGAGGGAGCACACCCTCGTCGGCGGCCCCGCGGGCCACCGAAGAAAGATTCTTTACCATTCAAGGGGCTTTGAAAAGTGCACAGCCGGAAGTCACGAACGGAACACGATGCGAGCAACCCATTTGGTGTTGTGGACGCCAGGAAGTGCGGGGACGATCACGCGCGCGGGAAATCCGTGATCGAGCGAGAGGTCGACACCGTTGACTTTCAAGGCCAGCAACGAATTCGGATGCGCCGCTTGATTTCCCTGCAGTACCGCACGGGTGAAGGCTCCGTTCTGCTCCAGCGAGCTCACCTCGGCCGAACGCGGTGCGGGCACGCCTGCCAGCGCGGCTAGTTCGGCCAACTGGACACCGGTCCACGTCTGCGTGGTGGACCATCCTTCGACGCACGCGATCGGAAGTTCGGCAGTGCGCTGCGACATCGACAGCAGCCTGCCTCGGGACAACACGATCGGAACGGCGTCCTCGGCTGCGCTGCTGATCGTCAGTTGCCAGTCGGCCCCGGTCTGCGCCTCGGTGATCCCCGCAGCTTCGGCCGTTCGGTTGATCTGGAAGTCGTTGGGGCCGTCACCGTACGAGCGTCCGCGGGGCAGCAGAATCGCGGCCTTGCGCATCACTCCGCCGAGCGTCTGTCCGACCGTCAACACGGCAACGAAACCCATTCCGGCAGCGACCAATCCGATGGCACCGCGTCGAGTCATGGTCGCCGGAGGGTTGTCGTCGTTCTGCTTGTCCGGAGCTTCGTTCCTGGCGCGCAACACGTCCATCAACGACTCCGACCTCAGGGTTCGCCACATCAGCGGGACCTTGAGCCCGAGGTGTACGAGGAATCCGGAGATGAACACCCAGGCACCGAAGTAGTGGGCGGCGTAGAAGTCGAAACCGAACACGTAGTCGTACTGGATGTTGAGAACACCGGTGACGATCTCGAACAGCAAGCCACCGACCAGCGCCAACAGCGACAACCGTTCGAGCGCATGCGCCGGCGATCGCACCGGTGGTAGTTCGACGAGCTTGGGCATCACCGACCACAGTTTGGCGATGACGAGCGGCACGATGATCAGGCCGAGCCCGACGTGCAGGCCCTGTGTGAGCTGGAACAGCCAGGCGGGGTTGGTGGGCCAGTCGAAGTACGGCAACCGCAACCACCCCACGGCACCGGGCCGGGCCTGGCCGAACTGCGGTCCGTAGGCGCTGTACGAGAGCAAACCCGTCACCGTGATGATCGGCAGCGCAACGAGCAGAACCGCGCCGAACAGCGACGTCAACCATGTGCTTCGCAGCGGACTGCGAGAGCGCGCCAGAGGGTTGGGTGCGTCGGCCATGTAGGGCATTCGCTGCCCAGTCAGTGCCGGATGTGTCTCGGCCGACTCTCCTGCCCGACGTATCGCCTCGTGGAAAACGTCCCCGCGGGGACGCGTCTGGCATCGTGGGGACGTTCCTGTCGGTGCCTCGTCGTACATTTATCGAACATGTATTCGATGAATGGGGGCGTTCATGATGGACATGAAAGATATCGAGACCGAAATCTGTGCTCTGGCCGGTCAGATCGCTGCGGCGTCGGCGCAGTATCTGATTCTGGTGGGTGAGTTCGATGCTCGACGCGGATGGGCGGCCTGGGAAGTGCGGTCCTGTGCGCACTGGTTGTCCTGGCGTGCGGGAGTCGATCTGCACACCGCTCGTGAGCAGGTGCGGGTGGCCAAAGCGATGAGAGAGCTGCCGCTGATCACCTCGGCGTACCTGAGCGGCACTATCTCGTACTCGAAGGTGCGTGCCATGACTCGGGTGGTCACGGCCGAGAACGAGGCGTCGCTGCTGCAAAAGGCGCTCGATGCACCCGCTGCGCACATCGAACGTCTCTGCCGTGGTCTGAAGAAGGCGATGCGTCCGACCAGGGGTAACGGCGTCGACGTCGATCCGTGCACGGGGCGGTGGCGCTGGGACGAGAACGACGGCTCGCTCGTGCTGACGGCACGCTTTCGGCCCGAGGACGGCAAGCGGTTTCTCGCTGCATTGACGAGGGCGGAGTACGAGCGGACCCGAGTCGAGGGCGAATCCGAGGGTGACCGGGCCGCCCCGGCCCCGCCCAACCCGGTGCCGGCGATCATCGCGATGGCCGAGATGGTGTGCGCTGCCGTCGATTCACCGGTCGTCTCACCGGCCGCGGAAGTGCTGGTCCATCTCGGCAACAGCACCGAAGCCGGATGCGATCATGCTCATTTCGACGACGGGCCCGGCCTCGACGACGAGACTCTCGCTCAGGTGCTGTGCTCTGCGGTCATGCGGACTGTCGGCCACGGCCGGCTGGGTAAGACCGTGCGGTGGAGTCCAACTGCGAAAGCCCCGAGCCGAACCCAGATGCGTCAGTTGATCATTCGGGATCGATGCTGCACGGTGCCCGGGTGCGGGCGCACCCGATTTCTGCATGCGCACCACGTCACCTACCGCTCACGGGGCGGGGCGACGTCACTGGACAACCTGGTCCTGCTCTGCGGCGAACACCATCGAGCGTTGCACGACGGCTACTTCTTCATCGAAGCCCTTGGATACCAACGCTTCTCGTTTCACCATCCATCGGGAACCGAGATCATCCATGCTCCCGCAGTGTCGGGAGACGCAGACGAGATCAGGCGACGATACGACGGGATCGCACCCGACGCCATCGTCCCGAACTGGGGTGGTGAAGGCCTCGACCTCAGCTATGCGACCGATGTCCTGATCACCAATTGGCAGCAGGCTGCATGAAATGGGCTCGTCGCGGGCAAGTTAGTGTGACGACGAGACTCGGACAAGAAGCGGTGGGACATGAGCGTCGACAGATCATTGGGGGACGAAGCACCCTGCCGGTGGAACGAGCACCGAGCCGGAGCGACGCGACCAGGCCCGAGGACGACTCCTTCTACGCCGCGCCCGAGGGGTACGAAGCAGCGCTACCCGGGACGATTCTCAGAGTGCGGCCGGTCGAGGTCGCGATGTTCGGTCGTGTGCGCCAGCGAGTCGACGCGTGGCAGCTGCTCTACCGCACCGCTGATCTCGGTGGCTTTCCCCAGGCCAGCGTCACGACGGTCTTGCGCCCGCGGGACGCCGAGCCGGTACTGCTGTCATATCAGTGTGCGATCGACGGCGTCGCATCCTCGTGTTTCCCGTCGTACGCGCTTCGGCGTGGCTCGCGGGCGTTCGGTGCAGTACCGCAGTTCGAGTTCCTGCTTGTCCTGCATGCCCTCCGCCGTGGGTGGACCATCTCGATCCCCGATCACGAGGGTCCCGACGGACATTGGGGTTCGCCGCAGGAACCCGGGTTCTGCACGCTCGACGCCGTTCGCGCGGCGTTGTCGTTCGAGCCGCTGGACCTGCATTCGAGCACGCCGGTAGCGCTGTGGGGCTACTCGGGCGGCGGACTCGCGACGTCCTGGGCGGCGGAGATGGCACCGGAATACGCACCGGAGATCGAAGTGGTCGGTGCCGCCCTCGGCTCCCCCGTCGGAGATCCCGGCTCGGCGTTCACCAGGCTGAACGCAACGTTCCACTCGGCGCTGCGACATTGGTGGTTGCGGGTCTGCGGCGCACCTATCCGGAGCTGGACCGGGTCATCCGCCAGTACGTCAACGAGGACGGGATGCGCATTCTCGATTCCGTCGAGAAGATGACCACCGTCCGCGCTGTCCCCCGCCTCGCGCGGCACGATCTGGATCACTACATCGACGTTCCGTTGGCCGATCTGCTGGCTCTGCCCGAGATCGTGCAGGTGTTCCAGGACATTCAGCCGGGAAAAACGGCTCCGACGGCACCGCTGCTGGTCGTTCAGTCGGTGCACGATCAGATCATCGCCGTCGACGACGTGGACGGGCAGGTGGATCGGTACATCGAGGCCGGAGCCACGTGACCTATCTACGGGATCGGCTGAGCGAACACCTGTCGCTGCACCCGCTCAGTGCACCGCTGACATTGGACTGGCTGGCCGATCGATTCGCCGGACTGCCGGTCGAAGAACCGTCGACGCGAACGGTGTGGTCCACAGCGTTCTCGCTCTCGGCGGTGCGCGGATTGTTGTCGCTGACCTGGACAACCATCACAGCGTTGGTCGTCGGCATCCGGGCGTAGCTACCCTGAAGACCGATGAAACGAACCTGGATACGAATACTCACCGGCACGATCGCCATTCTGGGCATCGTCACCGGGCTCGTGGCTCTGGGCGTCTACTACACCGACACCGGGGTCAATGTCCTGATCGCGCTCGCGTCGTTCGTTCCGTTGATGTTCGCCGCCGTCGTGGTCGGTGCCCTGGTGGCGTTGATCGGTCGGCGCTGGGTTCTGGCGGGAGTGTCCGCGCTGGTGCTTGCTGCAGGCGCATTCGCCTACGCACCGCTCTACGTGGCGGACGCGGCACCCGAGGAGTCGGAGGGCGTGCGTTTGCGCGTGATGCAGGCGAATCTGATGATCGGGCTGGCCGATCCGACTGTCGTGGTCGGTCAGGCTCGCGACAGCGCCGTCGATATCGTCACGATTCAGGAATTGACCGACGCGTCGGTGGTCGGCCTCCGCGACGCGGGCATGGAGGAACTCTTCCCCTACAGCTATCTGCAGCCGCACGTGACCGGCGGCGGCGGAGCCGGAATCTACAGCCGACTCCCGATTTCGGGCAACCGTGAACTCGACGGATACGGCCCGGTGAATCTTGCCACCGAGGTAGAGATTCCCGGTTCCGAACCGGTCACGCTGCTGGCCGTGCATCCCGGTCCCGCCTACATCACCCCGGCCGACATCTGGACCGCCGAATTGGACACGCTCCGAAACGATTTGGAGGCGGCGTCGGTCGGCGGGCCGGTGATCGTCAGCGGCGACTTCAACACGACGTATTCGCACAAGAAGTTCCGTAACCTGCTCGATGCCGGATATTCCGACGCCGCAGCGCAGTTGGGGAAGGGACTGATTCCCACGTATCCCACGGACAAAGGGACACCCGCAGTCGTCGGCATCGACCACATCCTCACCAACACCGGCCACGCTCGGTCTCTGGAGCGAATCGATCTCCCCGGATCGGACCACCACGGGTTGATCGGGGAGATCGAGTTCTCCCGCTAGATCAACGGAACAAATCGACGTTGCGCTGCGCCCACTGCCCGAATGTCGTAGCAGCGCCGATTATCTCGGAGAGTGTCCGGTCGACCTGCTGAGGGTTGTCCACCCAGGACTCGAGTCGTCCACGTACGTGATTGCAAAGTCCCCC
>NZ_BAOX01000005.1:0-51977 GCF_000813105.1 Rhodococcus sp. BS-15
TCCGGGCCACTCCTGCAGTCGCACTGCCCACGGTGTACCAACGCGGCGCGCCGACGCGGCCGCCGTATCGGCCTGCGGCCAGCAGCACCAGATTGCCGCCGACGATCGCCATACCCGCACCCACCGCATGAGGCGTCGAGGCTCCGTCGACCGACGCATGGGCGAGCCCGACGACGATGCTGCCGACACCGTGCACAACGGAGGTACCGGCCACGATCCACCGCGCGCGGCCCTCGAAGAGCACCGACAGTCCCAGCCCCGCCAGGACGAACAACGTGCCGTCGACGATGAAGCCGGTGTTCATCACCGCGTGCAGCGGTGAGATGTCCGGGATTCCGAGGTCGCTGATGTTGTTGCGGGCGTAGCTGTACGGCCGGTCCGTCCACCCGAGCGCGGCGACGGCCTCGGCGGCCAGATAGGTCACCCCGCCGACGAGAAAGGCTCCAGCTGCCAGGACGGTAGTTCTCTTCACAGCTGCATGACCCATCTCGCTCGACCCCGATACACCCGGCGTGTACCGATTGGTACAGTACCGGCTCATGAGCGATCGCCACGACGTGGTGCCGGTACTCGCAGGGGTGTTCCGCGACCACGGATTCGACGGGTCGACCCTCGCGGTCATCAGCAAACAGACCGGCCTGGGGAAAGGCAGCCTCTACCATTACTTTCCGCGGGGCAAGCAGGAGATGGCCGAGGCCGTCCTCGACGACGTCGAGCAGTGGTTCCACCACAACGTGTTCGAGCCGTTGCGACACGGCACCGATGCCGCGTCGACCACCCACGAGATGTTCGAGCAGACCGCTCGATACTTCCGGTCCAATCGTCTGGTGTGCCTGTTCGGAGCGTTCACGCTCGGTCTCGAACGGGCGGTGTTCTCGGGCCGCGTCGCAGCGCATTTCACCCACTGGATCGACGCACTCACTCCGGTACTGCGCCGTCTGGGTCACGGCGAATCCGCAGCCGAACTGGCCGAGGAGATCGTGGCCGGAATTCAGGGCGCGTTGGTGCTCTCACGTGCCTCCGGCGATGCGACGCGGTTCGATCGACTGTTGGCGCGTCTGGAAGCCTCGGCTGCGCGGGTGCCTGCGGGGGTGCACGTATGACGCCCAAGCCGGCACCCGAGCTGAAGACTTTCGGGGTACGAGAACTGCTGCGGCTCATCGTCATCGGGTCGGTGTTGGCGTACTTCCAATTCGTCGCAATCGGCCGTTGGGTGCGCGCGCCACGGCGCGGGTGGCCGCTGCACGCCTCGGAGGCCGTCGTCGACGCCTTCTTCGTTCTCGGTCCCACCTTCGTCAAGGTCGGCCAGTTGATGGGGTCCTCACCAGGGCTGTTTCCCAAGGTCCTCGCCGACACCTGCCTGCGCTGCCTCGACGAGGTGCCACCGTTCCCCGGGTCGCAGGCGCGAGCGGTGATCGAGGCCGATCTGGGCCGCGGAATCGACGACCTGTTCTCCTCGTTCGACGACGTGCCGCTCTCGTCCGCCTCGGTCGCTCAAGTGCATCTGTGCGTGCGCCGCGACAACGGCCGTGAAGTGGTCATGAAGGTGCAGCGGCGAGGCATCTACCACCGCATGAAGATCGACCTGCGTATCGCGTACCTCATCGCTCGCGGACTCGAGAAGTTCATTCCGTTCTTCGCCACGGCCAACGCGTCGGCGATCATCGTCGACCTGCACGCTGCCACCTTCGCCGAACTCGACAGCGCCGTGGAAGCCAAGCGTCAGGACAGCTTTCGCGCGGCCATCGGCGCGTTCGGCGACAACGCCCACGTCACCGCGCCCGAGGTGTTTCTCGACTACTGCGGCGGGCGCGTCATCTGTATGGAGCGCATGCACGGCTCCCCACTCGACCGCTACGAGCCGGGCGAGCAGTCCGAGTTGATCGTCCGCCGCGCCGCCAAGGTCTGGATGGAAGCGCTTGTGCTGCACGGCCTCTTCCACGGCGACGTGCATGCGGGCAACGTGTGGGTCCTCGACGACGGCAGGGTCGCGTTCCTCGACTTCGGAGTGATGGGCGAGGTGGACGAGCAGTGGCGCGCGCTGCTGCTCGATCTGTTCCACGCCACCGTGATCGACGGCGACTTCACCCGGCTCGCTGGCACGGTCAAGCGTCTGGGAATCGTTGCCCCGCAGATGGGTTCGGATGCCGAGGTCGGCGCGATCCTACAGTCGGTGTTCGCTCCGATGCTCTCGGCAACCCTCGCGCACTTCAGCCTGGCGGACTTCATTCGAGCGCTGGTGAGCATGGGCAAGCAGTACAAGACGTCGAGCCCGGAGGAATTGATCCTGGTGGCCAAGCAGCTCGGCTACTTCGAGCGATACGCCATCGAGCTCGCACCGAACTGGGCGCTCGGGACCGATCCGTTCGTGTTCAAGAACGTCTTCCCTGCAGAGATCGCGGCCCTGGCCGAGGCGAGAGGCGTCGAGCTGCCGGAGTGAACCGGCAGCTCGACCGCAACTCAGCGCGTGAAGTCGAGCACCACTTTGCCTGCGGCAGTACGGTTCTCCAGTGAGGCAATGGCGGTGGCAGCGTCGGCGGCCGGGAACACCGACGGCTCCGGTGCGCTGAGCGATCCGTCGGCGAGGAGCGGTTCGATCTCGGCCCACTGGGTGGCGAGGTAGCCCGGGCGCGTCATCCACCACGCACCCCAGCCGACGCCGACGACGTCGACGTTGTTGAGCAGCAATCGGTTGACCTTGACCGTCGGGATCTCGCCACCGGTGAAGCCCAGCACCAGGATTCGGCCCGACGGCGCGAGCGAGCGGATGCTGTCGGTGAACCGGTCACCGCCCACCGGATCGACGACGACGTCGACGCCACGGCCGCCGGTCAGTTCCTTCACCGCGTCCTTCCACCCGTCGACGAGCACCACGTCGGTGGCTCCGGCGGAACGGGCGATGTCGGCCTTGGCCTCCGAGCTCACCACGGCGATGACGCGAGATGCGCCGAGTACCGGAGCCATTCGCAGCGCGGAGGTTCCGATACCCCCTGCTGCGCCGTGCACCAGGACAGTCTCGCCCGGTGCCAGACGACCGCGTTCCCGGAGGGCGAAGTGCACCGTCAGGTCGTTGAACAACAACCCTGCCCCTGCGGAGAGGGACACCGACTCGGGCAACGCGAACACCGTGTCCGGGGATACGACGGCGACCTCGGCCATACCGTCGCTCAGTCCGGTCAGGGCGGCTACTCGATCACCTGCGGAGAATCCGGACTCCGGCGGTGCCGACCGAACGATGCCGGCGATCTCGCTACCGGGGACGAACGGTAGTTCGGGCTTGTACTGGTAGAGCCCGCGGGTGAGCAACGCGTCGGGAAAGGCAACGCCCGCGGCATGGACCTCGATGACCACCGACCCGTCGCGCGGGGCAGGCTCGTCGATGTCCACCACGCTCACCGAATCGGGTCCGTCGAGGGTGGAGATCTGAACCGCACGCATGAGTTGTCCTCTCGGTCGGGATCGTTCCCTGCACGCCACCGTACAAAACTGCCGAACTCACCGTCGCTACCGGCATGCACTCCTGGTGATGTGCTCCAATCGAGGGATGAACACCACTCCCCTCACCGTCGTTCGGCCCGACGGTGACGCCCGCGGCGGCGTCATCGTCATCCAGGAGGCCTTCGGGGTCACCGACCACATCGTCGACGTCTGCAATCGTGTCGCGGCTGCGGGGTGGGTCGCGGTCGCCCCGCATCTGTTCCACCGGCAGGACAGCGTCACCGTGCTCGACTACTCGGACATGGATTCGGCCATGGCGGCCATCGGGCGATTGAAAGCGGACGAGGTCGACTCCGATGTGGACGCAGCGGCGAGTGCCCTCGCCGAATTGGGCTTCGAGCCCTCGTCGATCGCGATCGTCGGCTTCTGTATGGGCGGCAGTGTGGCGTTCCAGACCGCTGTTCGACGCCCCCCTCGGTGCGGCAGCGACGTTCTACGGCGGCGGAATAACGAAGGGCCGCTTCGGCTATCCCGCGATGGCTCGGTGGGCGACGCTCTCCAGACCCCATGGCACGGCTTCTTCGGGGACCTGGACGAGGGCATCCCGTTCCAGGACGTGGAGACGCTGCGCGAGATCACCGCGACGGCACCGGTGGCCACGGAGATCACGCGCTACGCCCATGGCAAGCACGGATTCCACTGCGACGACCGCCCTGCCGTGTTCGACGCCGACGCTGCCGCCGATGCCTGGGGCAAGGCTCTCGAGTGGTTCGACGCCCATGTCGCACGCTGAGCAACCGCGCACCGACGCCGAACTCGCCGAGGAGACGGAACGGATCGTCGCCTTCTGGACCGATCTGTCGCTGCCCGGCCTGTTCGACGTCCACACGCACTTCATGCCGAAGAACGTGATGGACAAGGTATGGAGCTACTTCGACAGTGCAGGTCCGCTGACCGGCAGCGTCTGGCCCATCTCCTATCGGTTCGCCGAAGACGAACGGCTGCAGGTCATTCGGGGATTCGGAGTACGACAGTTCACGTCGATGATCTACCCGCACAAACCGTCGATGGCGGCCTGGCTCAACTCGTGGGGTGCCGACTTCGCGGCGCGAACCCCCGACTGCCTGCAGACCGCCACCTTCTACCCCGAGGACGGGGCCACCGAGTACGTCGAGCAGGCCTTGACGAACGGTGCCCGAATCTTCAAGTCGCACATCCAGGTCGGCAACTATTCACCGAACGACCCCCTGCTCGACGGCGTCTGGAGCGCGATCTCGGACGCCGAGGTACCCGTGGTGATTCACTGCGGTTCCGGCCCGGCACCCGGCACTCACACCGGACCGGGGCCGATTGCCGAGCTGCTGCAACGGTTCCCGAATCTTCCACTGATCATCGCGCACATGGGCATGCCCGAGTATGTCGAGTTCCTCGACCTGGCCGATCGCTACGAGAACGTTCGACTGGACACCACGATGGCGTTCACCGACTTCTCCGAGGCCGGTGCACCGTTCCCGAAGCACGAGCGGCCGCGACTGCTCGACCTGCAGGATCGCATTCTGTTCGGCAGCGACTTCCCCAACATCCCGTACCCGTATCTGCACGCCCTGCAGGCCGTGAGCCGACTCGATCTGGGCGACGACTGGGTTCGCGCCGTCTGTTGGGGGAACGGCGCTGCACTGTTCGGCTAGGGGGTTCTCTGGACCCAGAACTCGGCGATGCGTTCCGCGATGGCATTGCCCTGTGCTCGTCCGGCCACGGCTGCAGCCGATCGGACCGCGATGTCGGTGGCATCGGGGCCGATGGCGGCCGCCGAATCGGCATCGGGGACAATCACTTCCACCTTGGATCCACCGGCGAGCAGCCGCTCTCGTTCGATCTCGAAGGGATCGTCCTCGAGATCGAGCGCGCCGACCTTGAGCACCAGCACCTTCTCGAAACCGACTGCCAGATCGGCATTTTCGCTTGCACGGATACCGCCGTCGACGTACCGATGATCTCCGATCGTCACCGGTGGCCACATGCCGGGGATGGCGCAGCTCGCGGCCACCGCGTCGACCAGTTGAACGCCCGAGCCACGGTCGAGAACCCGGTGCCGGCCGGTCACCGCGTCGACAGTGACGATCCTCAGATCGCGGTTGGGCCACGAGTGCGTCGGCAACCGTCGTCCGACGATGGCGCGACGCTCGCGTTCGGTGATCGTCGATGCCGCCAGTGCCGCGGTGCCGATGCGTCGGCGGGTGTCCAGTGCACTGCCGTCGGAGTTCTGCGCCGCCCGAGCCAACATGGTGACCAGTTCGTCGATGGTCGCCTCGGCGTGCGGCTCGTCGTCCTGCTTCGCCTCGTCGGCTTGGCGGTCGAAGAACTCGGCCAGCGGAACTCCGCTGGAGATCTGAGCTGCCACCGAGGAGCCGGCCGACGTTCCCAGCAGCATCTCGGCGTCGGTGACGTCGGCTCCGGATTCTGCCAATCCCAGTAGGACACCCGTCTGCCACGCAATACCTGCGACTCCGCCGCCGCCCAATACGAGTGCTCGCCTGGTCATGGTCGTACCCCCTTCTTCGAAAAGATCCGTCAGGAACTTACAGCGCCGGTGTGTACACGTGGGCGCAGCCAGTCGACGAGGTCGTCGAGTACGCGCTCCTTCTCCGGTTCGTTGAACACCTCGTGGAACAGCCCGTCGTACGTTTTCAGGGTCAGGTCGTCCGATCCGGCGAGTTCGGCGATGAGTTCGCTGCCCGAGACATCGGCCAGTCCGTCCGCAGTCCCGTGCTGGAGCAGCACCGGAATCTTCAGCGACGGCAACCGTGCCGGGAAGGTTTCGCCTACGCCGAGCATGGCTGCGGCCAGGCCCGCCGGGACGGTGCCGTGGTAACCCAGCGGATCGGCGACATAGGCGTCGACCACATCTCGATCGCGCGAGACGAGATCGGGGTCGAGCTTCAGCACGGGAATTGCCGGTAGGAAACGTCCGAGGACCTTGCCCACCGCCACCAGGGCTTTCGGCTGTCCCACGCTCGGTGCCACTGCGGGCCCGGACAGCATCAGACCGTCGAGGTCGCCCTGATGGTCGAGTGCGTACGACAGTGCGACGGCACCGCCCATGCTGTGGCCGAGCAGGAAGGTGCGCTGATTCGGATGTTCGGCGGCTGCGATGCCGAACAGCGTGTGTAGGTCGTCGGTGAAGTCGGACCACTTCTCCAGCGACACCCGTTTGCCACCGGATCGCCCGTGTCCGCGGTGGTCTGGCGCGTAGACGACAAAGCTGAGCGAGCCCAGCCGTTCGATGACGTGCCGGTACCGGCCAGCGTGCTCGGCCAGGCCGTGAGCCAGCACAACGATCCCGGTCGGTGTGGTCTCGGGGGTCCAGACGTCGTAGACGATTCGGGTTCCGTGAACTCCGACGAACGCCGACTCGACATGCTTCATCCGGTCACCGTACAAGGGCAGCGTGGCGTCCGACGGCCCATCGGGGAACCTACAAATATTTGCTTGGGTAACTATCCTGGTAGGACGGGCGATGTAGTTGTGACACGCCACTACCGATTTGTCCTCGCACCTCGGGCACGGCACCGACCAGGAGTGAAGAAACCTTCAATGCGTGATGAGTCCGCCACGAGTACGTCGCCGCGGTGGCGCGACCCCAAACGCTACCTCTGGCCGCTGGGATTGATCATTCCCCTTAGCCCGTTCCTGGCCTGGGGGCTGGTATCGCTTCTCGGGCCCGGGGCGTTCTGGACCCTCGGCCTGATGATCATGGGCGTCGCCCTGCCGCTGGTGGACAAATTCGCCGGAGTGGACCGCAGTAATCCCCCGGACGAGGCGATCGCCGCGCTGGAGAACGACAAGTACTACCGCTGGTGCGTCTACCTGTTCCTGCCGCTGCAGTACGCGGGGCTCGTCGCCGCCTGTTATCTGTGGGCGCACGGGCCGTTGGGAGTCCCCGAGCGAATCGGCCTCGCGATCACCGTGGGCATCGTCGGTGGCGTCGGCATCAATGCCGCCCACGAACTCGGTCACAAGCGCGAACTCCGCGAGCGTTGGCTCTCCAAGGTGACGCTGGCGCAGACGCTCTACGGCCACTTCTACGTCGAACACAACCACGGCCACCACCTGCGCGTGGCGACCCCGGAGGACCCGGCGTCGGCCAAATTCGGCGAGTCGTTCTGGAAGTTTCTGCCGCGCACGATCGTGCACGGTCTGCGCTCGGCCTGGGAGCTCGAGTCCCGACGCCTCGCGCGGCAGGGAATGTCGAGGTGGACCCACAAGAATCACCTGTTCAACGCCGGCGCCATGAGCGTGCTGCTGTTCGGGGTACTGATCGCCGTCTTCGGCACGGTGATCGTGCCGTATCTGTTGATTCAGGCAGCCATCGCCATCGTCCTGTACGAGGCGGCCAACTACCTCGAGCACTACGGATTGCTGCGACAGAAGCGATCGAGCGGTCGATACGGCAAGCCGACCCACCGAGACAGTTGGAACAGCGATCACCTGTGGAGCAACCTGTTCCTCTACCACCTGCAACGTCACAGCGACCATCATGCGAATCCGGTGCGCCGGTACCAGGCACTGCGCACCGTCGACGAATCCCCCCAGCTACCGGCCGGCTACGCGGTGATGATCTTCTGCGCGCTGGTTCCGCCGCTGTGGCGCACGGTGATGGATCAGCGTCTGATCGACTTCTACGACGGTGACCCCGACCTCGTCAACGTCGACCGCTCCGACCGACGGGCAGTGCGGAAACTCGAGCAGCTGTGCGCCGAAAGAGCCCGCGCACACTAGGCGTCCGTCAGACCGCCGCAGGTTCGTCGGTCTGCGCCCGCAGGTAACGGCCGAAGTGCGGCACCGTGAAGGCGATGGTGCCGCGCTCGGCCGAGTAGATCAGGCCCTTCTTGATCAGGCCGTCCCGTGCCGGAGACAGTGACGCCGGCTTGCGCCCCAGCTCGGTCGCCACGGCCGAGGTCGGGACCGAGCCGTCGTCCACCGACAGTTCGGCCATCGCGCGCATGTATTCACGCTCGGCCGGCGTCGCGCGTTCGTAGCGAGAACCGAAGAATCCGACGGCCAGTTCCTCTTCTGCCGTCGGGGCGGCGACGCGTACGTCCTCGACGGTGATGGGGGTGTCGGCGGCGAGATCCCAGGTGGCCTTGCCGTACGCCTGCACGAAGTACGGGTAACCGTCGGCGGCCGCGTACAGCGCGTCGAGCGCGTCGGGGGGTGAACTCGACGTCCTCGCGATCGGCCGGGGCGATCAGAGCCAGATCGGCCGCCGCTCGTTCGAGTCGGCCGATCCGGTGATAGCTGAAGAGGCGCTCGGAATAGCTTTTGGACGCCGACAGCACGGCGGGCAGGTGCGGCAGCCCGGCCCCGACGATGATCAGCGGCGCGGTGTCCTGACTGAGCTCGTGGCAGGCCGCGCACAACGCGGAGATGTCGGCGGGCCCCAGATCCTGCATCTCGTCGATGAAGATGGCGATGCCCACGCCCACGTCGCCTGCCAGTGCGGAGGCGTCGAGCAGCAGTTCCACGAGGTCGATCTCGATGTCGCCGGAGTCGGCGCGGCCGGTCTTCGCCGGGACGTCGATGCCGGGTTGCCACCGTTCCCGCATGCCCTTGTCGGCCGTGGAGCGCAGAGCGAAGGCCTTGAGGACGCCGAGGAACTCGTCGACGCGTTCGGGATCTCGATGCGAGGCCGCGATTCCACGGACCGCCATGTGCAGCGCCGACGACAGCGGTCGACGCAGTTCCTGGTCCGGCCGAGCCTCGATCTTGCCGGTGCCCCATCCGCGGGCGATGGCCGCAGATCGGAGTTGGTTGAGCAATACCGTCTTCCCGACGCCTCGCAGCCCGGTGAGAACGACGCTGCGTTCCGGTCGGCCGCGGGTGATGCGTTCGAGCACGACGTCGAAGGCGTCGAGCTGCTTCTTTCGACCTGCGAGCTCGGGTGGGCGCTGGCCGGCGCCGGGAGCGTAGGGGTTACGCACGGGGTCCATGGGGCCAAAGTTACAACCAATCGTGCGATATCTGCGGACATCTAGCACGTGTCCTAGATATCTGAATTCACTCGATACTTGCGCCGCAGCCCACGTCGCCGCTAGATTCGACAACGTGAAGCACATTCTCGTAGTACGCCGCCGTAGCGGGGTCTGATTCGGACCGACCCCTCGCTGCGGGTCGTCGTGCTATCTCGGTCCTCCCTTCACATTCGGAAGACCACTGAAATGAATGCACTTGCTTCTTCTTTCGCCACAGATCCCTTCCACGGCCGTCTCGGTTGCGCTCTGCCGCGCACGATGCGCGACGAGATCACCGAGTCCACCTGGCGCACCATGACGTGGACGGCCTTCACCGACCGCTTCTCGCCCACCACCGGCCCTCTTCGGCTCGGATCGTGGACCGGAACGAGGGCGAGCGCCGGAAAGATCGAATTCGACGCCACCTTCGGCATCGGCGACACGATCATCGCCTGTGCCGCAACGACTTACGGGCCGATCGAGGCATTGACGTCGATGCTCCACGACGCCGGATTCCGCATCGAGATCCTCTCGTTCCACCAGCAGATCGTCGGCGACGAGACCGCCACCTTCGTCCTGACCGAGCACGACGGTCGCCGCGAATGGTCGATGTCCATCGAGGCCGACGCAACCCTGTCGGCCGTCCGGGCCATCATCGCCGGAGCGAACATTCTGCATCGGTAGCCCCGTCCAACGCCGCGAACTCGAAGTTGGGGACGAAAAACAGCCTGAAAGTGTCCATAGCTTCGAGTTCGCCGAGGTCGTCGGTAGCGCTTTCTTCGCCTGTCTTGCATGTATGCAAGACAGGCGAAGACTTCGCTAGGGCATCTCGATCGTCTCGGCTCGGTGGATATCGGCCAGCGCGAGGCGTAGGTAGGTCTCGGCGCGACCGCGGCGCACCGCGAGTAGGTCCGCCACCACCAACAGGGCATGGGCGGGCCGCGGTCTCGACCGCGGCTGCTCATCGACGTCCGTCACACCCAGCGCTCCGGTGAGCACCTCGACGAACCCGGCGATGTCCAGATTCGGCAGCCAGTCCGCGCCTCGCACGGTTCGGCCGAGCACCTCCTGGACGTTCTCGCCGGTCAATCCATCGCTATGTACCTCTTCGAGCAACGTGCGTACCATTTCGGCATGCACGTGACCGGCCTGCACCGAGTCCGAGCGGCCCAGGAGTTCGACGGTGTCGTCGAACGCGATCGGATCCCGCGCCGCCACGGCGGCGAGGGCATCGTTCGTGGCATCGGCGATCTTTCGCACCTCGGCGGGCCATTCGGCAGGCCAGGCGATAGGGACTCGACTCGGGGGAGTCGACGCCGGGGCAGGGGGAATCGACACGGGGGAGGAGTCGGTCATCTTCGCAGTCTCTCATTCACGACCGACACGGTTCCTTTTATATGTAACTGATGTTTATACTTAAGCCCGCACTGTGGCATCGGCCACACATGCGGATGTTGAGGAGGTGGGCTCGATGAACGAACGGAACACCGTCGCGTCGGATCCCGGCGAAGTGATGCTGCAGGCCAGGAACGTGAAGTTCGACTGGACCGATCTGCCGATGCACTGGGTGCCGGGCGATCCGTACACCACGCACGTGCTCAACGTGCTGCACCTGCTGCTGCCCGCCGGCGAGCACTGGTTCGTCGACACGTTCAAGGAAGCCCTGCCGTACATCGACGACGAGAAGCTCCGCGACGACGTCATCGGCTTCATCGGCCAGGAGGCCGTCCACGCCGAGGCCCACACCGGCGTACTCGTACACCTGAAAGCCAACGGACTCGACCCCAAACCCTTCACCGACCAGATGGAATGGGCCTTCGGCAAGGTCCTCGGATCCGATTCGGTGACCAGTCTGCGATCGAAGAACAACCTGGTCGAGCGACTGGCTCTGATCGCGGCAATCGAGCACGTGACGGCATTTCTCGGCGACTGGGTGCTCAACGCCGACGGTCTCGACCGCGCGGGCATCCATCCCACCATGCTCGATCTGCTGCGCTGGCACGGTGCCGAAGAGGTCGAGCACCGCTCGGTCGCCTACGACACCCTTCGATACTTCGACAAGCGCGAGGTCCGTCGCCTGCGCACGTTCGTGGTGGTCGTGCCGTTGATGGCGTACATCTGGATGCGCGGGATCATCTTCCTGATGAAGAACGACCCGGAGCTGGCGACCGCGCCCAAGTCCGTGCGCAAGCCTCGGTCGGCTCTGTGGCGGAAGTCGGTGAAACGCGGCACCCTGCCCGCGCTGACGCACGTCGGTCGCAGTATGTCCCGGTACCTGAAGAATTCGTACCACCCCAGCCAGGAAGGCTCCACCGCACAGGCAGTCCGGTACCTCGCGTCCTCGCCTGCCGCGCAGGCTGCGGCACGGTGAAGCTCAACTCACGACGCGTCCCGCGGCTGCTTCCCAAGGATGCGCCGCCGGACCTGCGCGGACGAGCACGTCCCGATCGCTCGATGCAGCTGCTCGGTACGTTCCTCAACGGGTACATGCAGGCGGCGGCCGGTGCGGAGTACAACGATGCCGTCGCAGGCCACAATCCCGATTCCGCGCTGAAGTTGGTCGTCACCGAACGCGAGATCATCGCCGAGGACAACGATGTCGCCGCCCTCACCCTCGCGTCGCCGACGGGGGATCGGCTGCCGATCTGGCATCCGGGCTGCCATCTCGATCTGCACCTGCCCTCGGGCCGCCGCCGACAGTATTCGCTGTGCGGCAACCCGTCCGATCGCAGCTCGTACCGGATCGCGGTGCGCCGAATCCCTACCGGAGCAGGTGGATCCATGGAGATGCACGGGCTCGAGCCAGGCACCGAGGTGACCGTCCGTGGTCCCCGCAACGGATTTCCGTTCGTCGGTGAGGGCAGCGCCCTGTTCATCGCGGGTGGTATCGGCATCACTCCCATCATCGCGATGGTCCGCGCCGCACGGATTCTCGGCATGGACTGGCAGTTCGTGTACTGCGGTCGATCCCGCGAGACGATGCCCTTCCTCGAGGAGATCGAGAGCTGGGAGTCGGACCACGTGTTCGTCCGCACCGACGACGTGTACGGCTACCCGACCGAGGGCGAACTGCTCGAGCGCGCGCCGGCCGGCGGTGCCGTCTATTGCTGTGGTCCCACCCCCATGCTCGACGCCGTCCGCCGCGACTTTCGCGAGTGTCCCTCCACCGCACTGCATTTCGAGCGCTTTGGTCCACCGCCGATTCTCGACGGCACGCCGTTCGAGGTGCAGCTGATCAGCACGGGCGCTGTGCTCGACGTCGCCGCCGACGCCTCCGTGCTGACGGCGGTCAAGCAGCAGAAACCCAACATCGCGTACTCGTGCCAGCAGGGTTTCTGTGGCACCTGCAAGGTTCGCGTGCTGTCGGGCGAGCCCGAGCACCTCGAAACACGGTTGACGCCGGAGGAGCAACGCGATCACATGCTCATCTGCGTCTCCCGCGCACGCAGCGCACGCCTCGTACTCGATCTATAGAACGGAAAACCTGTTGAGCAGCAACGCGGTTCGTACGACGGTCGTCAACGAGGGAATCCGCCTCGCGGTGTTCGAGAGCGGTAACCCCGACGGTGACCCCATCGTCCTCGTACATGGGTGGCCCGATACCCACGAGCTGTGGAGCCACATCGTGCCCCAGCTCGAGGATCGCTTTCGGGTGATCAGCTACGACTCCCGCGGTGCAGGCGAGAGCTCGGTTCCCACCGAGCAGTCCGCGTACAAGTTGGCGCGTCTGGCCTCGGATTTCTACGCTGTCGCCGACGCCGTCAGCCCCGACGCTCCGGTGCACGTGCTCGCCCACGACTGGGGCGCCGTGGAGGTATGGGAAGCCGCCGCCCAGCCGCGCGCGAAGGACCGAATCCGCTCGTACACATCGATTTCCGGGCCGAATCTCGATCATCTCGGCAAGTGGTCGCAGTCGCGGCTGCGCAAACCCACCCTCACCGGCATCAAGCAGGTGCTCGCCCAGGTACGCGCGTCGTGGTACACCGTCACCTTCCACATCCCCGGGCTGTCGACGCTGCGGATCAAGCGGCAGTTCGCCAAGGGCTGGCCTGCATTCCTCGAAGAGTTCTCGGGAGTCGACCCGAAGCTCGTCACCCAGAACCCGACGCTGTGGTCGGACGCGACCAACGGAACCAATCTCTACCGCGCGAACATCATTCCGCACCTGAGCAATCCACGCGACCGGTACATCGACATTCCGGTGCACCTCATCGTCAACACCGAGGACGTCGCGGTGCGTCCGTATCACTACGACGATACCGGCAAGTGGGTGAAAGACCTGACCCGCAACGACATTCCGGCCGGGCACTGGTCACCGATCTCCCATGCCGACGACATCGCTCGATTGACAAGAGAGTTCATCGACTCGTTGGACCGATGAGTCAGGGCCGGGAGTGGAGCCTGCAGGAACGACCCAATTCAAGGCAGTAGCACCAGCTTGTGACGGGTGTGTGGGGCTCGCTCCCACGCATCTGCCACCTCAGCCAGGGGGACGCTCTCGAACTCCACGGTGATCTTGCCCGCCGCGACCCAGTCGGTCAGGGTTCGATAGGCCTGCGAGGTGGCATCGGGTCCGTAGTGCAGCGGCATGAAACCGACGATGGTCGCCCCGAGCGATCGAAGAAGCTGCGCCGGTAGAGTGATTTCGGAGCCGGCTCGATCACCGATCTGCACGAGACGAACGAGCCGGTTTCCTGCGCGCAGTGCCGCCGAAGCGGCTGTGCCCCAGGTGTAATCGAGTACGACATCCGCGCCGGAGGATGCCTGCCGAATGGCCGAGCCGAGCTCGTCCACGCCCTTGTCGCGGACGGCAACCGTCGCCGTGGCACCGAGTTCGCGGGTGGCTTCGAGTGCAGCCTCGTCGCGCCCGACGACGGTGATCGATCCCGCGCCGAGCAGGCGAGCAGCCTGGACCGCGAGTCGGCCGACGACGCCCGTTCCGCCGAGGATCACGACATTCTCACCGGCCTCCATCCGCCCGCCGTGAGTGAGGGGCATCAGCGCTGCCAGTCCCGCGTTCCCGAGAGTGGCGGCGGTAGAGAAGTCCAGTCCATCGCGCAGTTCGATGAGCGAGCTCGTCGAGACCAGCGCCTGCTGAGCCATCGAGCCGTAGGGCGACACGGGCAGTGAGAAGTAGACGCGGCGGCCGTCCGAGGTCGTACCTGCGCCTTCGATGCCGCTCACCGTCGGCAGCGACGTCGGGCTCAAATAGTGCTTACCCGAGGCGATGGCGATGTCGACGGCATTGAGCGTCGCCGCCGCCACGTCGATCACTTCCAGCCCGTGGGCGGGTGCCGGATTCCCGTGGTCGGCGTACCTCGGTACACCGAACTCGGTCAGAACTGCTGCTTTCATAACAACCCTTTCGACGAATGAGCATTCACTGAATCATGATTCAGTGTGTATCGTGACGGCAGAGGTGTCAACAGGCAGGGAGCAGACATGGCCGCCACAACACGGGCGCAACAGGCCGAACAGACCCGCGTCGAACTGGAGAACGCCGCCCGCGTCGCGTTCGCTCGTTCCGGATACCTGAACACCAAGATCGTCGACATCACCCGCGAGGCCGGACGAGCGGCAGGGTCGTTCTACAACCACTACTCCAGCAAGGACGAGCTGTTGCTCGCCCTCGCCGAGCAGATCGGTGACGACGCCGACGTCATCGTCGCCACTCAGGATCCGGCGGGACGCGAGCACCCGACGATGCGCCCCCACGTGGAAGTGTTCTGGCAGTTGCTCACTCGGCACCGAGTGGTGATCGACGCCCTCCGTGATGCCGCGCTGGTCAACGCGGACTTCGCGCGGCAAGTGCAGCGATTCATGCAAGTTCAGTTCGAGCCCTGGGTCGCTCGACTGACTGCATTCGAGGCTTCGGGAGTCGACCTACCGGCATCCCCTGCCACCACCGCGATACTGATCGGCGGTGCGGCGGAAAACTTCGCCCGGCTGTGGCAGGGCTCGCCCAACGACGGTCTCGACGCTCTCGTCGCGTTCGTCGATCGTGGAGTCTTCGGGCCGGCCGTTCTGTGAATCGGCTCAGGTAGCCAGGTGTCCGCGTAGCGTCGACACGGTGTAGTCCGTCCGAAAGATACCGCGCTGCTGCAGGATCGGGACCACGTGGTCCACGAAGTCCGCGAGTGAGTCCGGATATCGCGGACACATCAGATTGAATCCGTCGGCACCACGGCCGATCCACGACTGCATCTCGTCGGTTATGGACTCCGGGGTGCCGATCATGGTGGCGTGCCCGCCGCCTGCCGCGAGGGTACCGAGCAGTTCCCGCACGGTGGGCGCATCCTTCTCGACGATGCGCAGGATCGTTTCGTAGCGACCCAGCGGTCCGGTGAACTCGGCCGCCGGGGGCAGGGGCGGTACCGGAGCATCGAGTTCCCAAGCAGCACAGTTCTGTCCGGTGAACGTGGACAGCATCGCCAGCGACTGCTCGGTGGGTAGCAGCCGATCCAGCTCGGCTTTCTTCCGGCGGGCTTCTTCCATGGTCGAGCCGACGTACGTCACCAGCCCCGGCATGATCCCCACCGCCGCGCTGTCGCGACCGGAGCGGTCGATGCGTAGCTTGACGTCCTCGTAATAGCTCTGCGCCGCAACGAGATCGTAGGCGACGGCGTAGATCGCCTCGGCGTACTTCGAGGCGAGATCACGCCCCGGGCCCGACGCGCCGGCCTGGAACAGGACCGGCCTGCCCTGCGGCGACCGCGGCACCGTCAACGGGCCGTCGACCCGAAAGTGCTTGCCGTCGTGATCGATCGAGTGCACCTTGGCCGGATCGGCGTAGTGTCCGCTTCGATCGAGTGTCAACGCGTCGGCGTCCCACGAATCCCACAGCGCCAGAGCCGTATCGACGAACTCCTCGGCGCGCGCATAGCGCTCCTCACGAGCGGGGATGACGTCCATTCCGTGATTGCGTGCTTCGGCGTCGAACATGGAGGTGACGACGTTCCAGCCCGCACGGCCGCCGCTGATGTGATCGAGCGACGCCAACATGCGTGCAGCATGGAACGGGGTGTAGAACGTGGACGACACCGTGGTGACGAGACCGATGTGCGTCGTGGCCCTGGCCATGGCCGACAGAGCGGTGATCGGCTCGAGGAACCAGGTGCCGGCTCCGGCCGGGTCGCGCACCGAATGTCCGTCGGCGAAGAACACCGCATCGAACTTTCCCCGTTCGGCGAGCCGCGCGAGTTCCTCGTAGTACGAGATGTCGCCCAGCTCCTCCACCCGCGAATCGGGATGACGCCACGCGGCGCTGTGGTGGCCGCAACCGTAGAGAAACGCGTTGAGGTGCATGTCAGTCCTTGACCAGGCCGCCGTCGACGACGAGATTCTGCCCGGTCACCGACCGCGCCCACGGCGAAGCGAAGAACAGCAGGGCATCGGCGAACTCCTCGGGCGTGGTGACGCGTTGCAACGGGGTCGAGGCCGCGATGAAGTCGAACACCTCGGCCGGGGTCGCGGCACTGGCATCGGTGGTGCGGAGCAGTCCGCCCGAGACCATGTTGACGGTGATGTTGTCTGCGCCCAGGTCCGCGGACAACGTTCGCGTCAGTGAGAGCAGGGCGGCCTTGGACGCGGTGTAGTCGTGGTACGGCACCACCGGATTCTGGAACAAATTGGTGCCCACGTTGATGATTCGTCCGAACCCCGCCTCCCGCATACCCGGCACTGCAGCCTGGGTGGTGAGCAAGGCCGCGCGGACGCTGCCACGCAGCTGTGCGTCGAAACGCTCCCAGGTGATGGTGTCGGCTTTGGGGCGGGCATCACCGTCGAAGGAGAAATCGGCCAGCGCATTGTTGACGACGGTGGTGATCGGGGTGCCGAAGTGTTCGCGTGCAGTATCGAACAGTGCGGCGACGGCCGACTCGTCGGTGACGTCACCCTGCACTGCGATCGCGTTCTCGCCGAGTCGGTCCGCCAGCGCTTCGGCAGCATCCTTGCTGTTGCGGTAATCGATCACCACGCGTGCACCCTGACCGGCAAATGCTGCCGCGATCGATGCTCCCAGTCCGCGTCCACCGCCGGTCACCAAGACCGTCTGCTCGTCGAATTTCATGCGCCTCGCCTCTCGTTCGAGGTCAGGACCGTCGCGAGGGACAGGAAATACCGAAACGTCACGACATTCCCTTCGCTGGTCCTAACCAGATCAGGTTCGACGGGTGTGTTCTCAGCCCCTGGGGGCACCCCGTGTCGCGCTCGACTGTACCTGTAGCGGCCTCTACCGCTTTCTTGTGTTCGGCGTAGACAGCCGAACACAACCGTATGCAGCGATCAGCCGATGACAGCCCAGCCGTGCGGCGGAACGCTCACCCGCCCGTCGTTCACGTTCGCCTCACCTGCCAGTACTTCGCTGCCCTGGACCGGGTGGTCGATGGCATCGTCGCCGAGATTGAGCGCCACCGTCAGCGAATTCTCGCCCGCCTGCGCACGATAGAGCAGCGCGGTGTTCGTGAGCTCGAGCGTTTCGGTGCGCGCGGAGTACAACCACGGGTTTCGACGCCGTACACCGATCAGCTCCTGATGAATGTGGAAGACCGGCCAGCCGTACGGGGCGAGATCCTCGGACGTGTCCGGGTACTCCGGACGCACCTCGTCGTCGCCGCCGACACGGTCCTCCTTGATGCCGCGGAACGCCTGCTCGTCGCCGTAGTAGATCATCGGCATACCGCCCACGGTGAACAGAACCACCAACGCGTGCACCAGATGTCGCTCGTCCTCGATCACGCTGGCGATGCGATTGACGTCGTGATTTCCGACGAACGTGGCGGGCACGAAGGCGTCGAGCCACCCGTTGTGCCGCTCCAGCGCATGGGAGAGCTCGAAGAAGTTCTTCTCGCTCAGACCACTCCAGATCGCCTTCCACAGCTCGTACTGGGTGACCGAATCCAGCGTGGAGGCAGAGACGATTCGGTCGTAGTCGCCGTGAATGACCTCGCCGAGAAAGTATGCGTCCGGGTGCTTTTCCCGAACCTTCGGCAGCACCGCGGCCCAGAAACGCGGCGACACCGCATATGCCGCGTCGAGCCGCCAGGCGTCGACGCCTCGCCCCAGCCAGTGCGAGAGCACGTCCACGACGTACTGCTGCACGTGCGGGCTCTCGTGGTTGAGCGCAACCAGTTCGTCGTGGCCCTCGAAGTTGCGATGCGTCGGCTCGTCGCCGGACCAATCGAGGTGGAACCACTGCGCGGCCTCGGAGTCCTGGCCCTCGGCGAGGGCCTGCCGGAACTTCGGAAAGCTCTGCGCCACATGGTTGAAGACGCCGTCGAACATGATCTTCAAGCCTCGGGAATGCGCTGCGGCGATCAGGGACTCGATGTCCTCGTCGGTGCCCAGTCTGCCGTCGACGTGGTAGTAGTCGACCGTGTCGTAGCCGTGCTTCTCGGACTCGAAGATCGGACCGAGGGCGATGCCCGACGCGCCGAGCTCGAGTGCGTAATCGAGCCACTTCTCGATTCTGTTCAGCCGGTGCAGATTCGCTTGGGACTCACCGTCCCAGCCGTGCACCGGCGCTCCGGTGAAGCCGAGCGGGTACAGGTGCCACCAGATCGAGTGCTTCGTCCACTCCATCAGGACTCCATGATCGAGTCGCGGCCGAGCTCGCCCGCACCGGCATGACCGGACAGGCTGGTGACCAGATCGAATTCGGCCAGCAGGCAACGTAATACGTGCGCGACGCCCTCCTGCCCGCCGAGTGCGAGTCCGTAGAGGAACGGTCGGCCGAGCAGTACCGCATCGGCGCCGAGCGCGAGGGCCTTGGCCATGTCGGCTCCGGTGCGTACGCCCGAGTCGAACAGGACTGTCAGCTGCTCGCCCACCGCGTCGACGATGGAGGGCAACGCGTCGAGTGATGCTCTGGCCCCGTCGATCTGACGACCACCGTGGTTGGAGACGACGATGCCGTCGACTCCGTGCGCAGCAGCCTCCTGCGCGTCGCCCACCGTGCAGATTCCCTTGAGCACGATCGGGCCGCTCCAATGCTCCCGCAGAAACGCCAGGTTCTTCCACGACAGACCCGGGTTGGGAAACATCTGCGCCCAATGCATAGCGGCGGCAACGGGATTCTCCTCGACCGGCTGCCCCAGGCCGGCCTGGAATGCCGGATCCGTCAAGTAGTTCTCGATACCGAGGTTGGCCAGGAACGGGAGGTAACCGCGGTCCAGATCGGCCGGCCGCCAGCCCAGCAAGGTGGTGTCGAGAGTCAGCACCAGCGCGGTGAACCCGGAATCCTTCGCACGCTGCAGGAAGCTCAGCAGCACCGACTCGTCCGTCGGCCAGTAGAGCTGATACCAGCGGGGAGCGTCGCCGCCCGCCTCGGCAATCTGCTCGAACGAATGCGAGGCCTGCGTCGAATGTATGTACGGCACACAGAGTTCCGCAGCTGCACGGACGGTGGCAAGCTCTCCTTCCGGGTGCGCGAGAGTCTGAATGCCCACGGGAGCGATCATGAGCGGCGCAGGCATGTCGGTGCCGAGCACGGTGCACGCGTGGTCACGGGCAGCCGAGCTGCGCAGCATCCGCGGCGCGATGGCCCATCTGTCGAAGGCAGCCCGGTTCGCACGAGCCGTCGAGCCGCTGCCCGCGCTGGCGACGATGTAGCCGAGAGCCTCGGGCGAGAGCTTCTCGGCGGCCTGGTCCTCCAGCCGCGCCAGGTTGGTGGTGATCGACGGTGTCTGCTGCGCGAACATCCCGGCGGCGTAGATGCCGAGTTGGTGATCGCTGAAGTTGCTGGGCCTGGCCTCGGTCATCGTTCGACCCTACCGGGGCACCGCCGAGGATCGGGCGAGAAATGCGTCCAGCAGGGCCGAGCAACGCGCCCGAGCCGCCGCTTCGGCGTCGGCGATCGCTCTCCTGATCTCGTGCACGTCCACCGCATGTTCGACGCCGTCGCGGTCCCAGGCTGCGGCCCACGCGTCGTAGGTATCGAGGTCGATCTCGGGGTGGAACTGCAGCCCGAGGTGCGGTCCGACCACGAATGCCTGTTGCGCTGCCTCGTTGCGGGCGATGACCGTGCCTGCGGCGGCGCGGTGAAGGTGTCGCCGTGGAACTCCATCCACGGCCCTGGGGCCACGAGCTCGGGATCGGAGGTCACGACGTCGACGAATCCGTACTCGGGATGCGCGGACTTGCGGACCGATCCGCCGAGTACTCGCGCAAGCAGTTGGCCGCCGAAGCAGACACCGAGGACCGGAACCTGCGCGTCGATCGCGTCCTGGACGTACGCGAGTTCCGGGGCGAGCCACGTCAGCGTGTCGTCGTAGACGGCGTCGGGCGAGCCCATGACCACCAACAGCTGCGCGTCGGACAGCAGCGGCGGCGCAACATCGGGGCTGTGATCGAAGGAGTGGACGTCCAACTGGAAACCCCTGGTGCGCAATTCGGCGTCGAGGGTGCCGATGTCGCGTCGCGCGAGAGCCGGATCCTGATCGTGGACGAGTACTACGGCGCGCGGGTCGTTCGTGTATGTCACAGGGCTCCTTTACGGTGTTCGTGCACACCGTACGACAGACTGGATCCGATGCCACCTCGTAGACGCACAGCCCGATCCACCACTGCCCGCACCGTCAAGGCCGGGCAGAGCAGCGCTGCGCGAAAGTTCGCGGCCGCCAAGAACGGTGAGCCTGCGGACAAGAAACCCGCGGCGAAGAAGGCCGCACCTCGCAAGAGAGCAGCCCCGCGCAAGTCCGCTGCCCCCGATCTGCGGGTGCCCGATCCCGGTGAGCGCGTCTGGGTACTGGACGTGCCGTTCGAGGATCGGTCGGCAGCGGGCGCTGCCGGGGCGCGCTGGTATCCGGGTCCTCGGGTGTTCGCGTACTACGGCACGGAGCTGCCCGAGTATCTGCAGCCGTACGAGTCGATGCCCTACAGCCTGCAGCGGTGGCTCGAGGACGATGCCAACGAAAGCTGGCGTGACGAAGAGGTGCGGGAGCGGGCGATGCAGCCGCGTGACACGCAGCTCGAATCCGTTCGACGCCATCTCGCCGCGCTCGAGGCCGGGTTCCCGTACTTCGCGCAGATGGATTCGACGGGTCTGGGCAAGACGTTGGCGGTGTGCGAGGCAGTCCGGCAGATGTCGGCAGCCGAGATCGGCACGGTACTGGTGGTCGCACCCAAGGGTGCGTTGCCGGGGTGGCGTCGAACCATCGCAGACAGTGAGGCAGACATCGAGCCGGCCGACCGCAAGCGCTGGCTGCTGATCACGTACCAGTCGACGAAGAAGCTCCTGTCGGTTCCGCCCGAGACCGACCTGGGCAAACGTAAACGGACTCAGAACAAGCGGACCATCTCGCTCGGCGAGCTTCGGTTCGACATCGATGTGGTGATCGCCGACGAATCGCATGCGCTGATGAACATCGAATCGCAGCAGTCGCAGATCCTCTGGCGGTATCAGGAAGCGGCCCGCTCGGTGGTCTGGATGTCTGCCACGCCCGGCTATCAGCCGCTGCACTTCGCCTACATGGCCAGGGCCGTCGAGCGCAGCCGCGGGGTCGAGATCCTCGGTGAAGACGAGTATCTCGGCTATGCGGTGACGATGAAGTGGGCGGAGTTCCTCATCGAATCCGGGTTCGCCGTCAAGGCAGGCAAGGCGACGACGGGGTTGACGACGTGGCGGTGGGAGCCCGAGGACGCGGCCCGACGCGCCCGCGATATCGCGTCCGTGCACGGGTGGTTGTCGGGAGGCGCTGTGCCGTGGTCGATTTCGCGTCCCTCGCCGCCGACTCCGCGCGAGCCACTCGGCCAGGAACTCACGGCCGCGCAGAAGCGGCTGTACAACTCGGCGTGGGTGGACTACCGCAAGGAAGTCGGGCTTCCGATCTGGAAGGCCGTCGGCGGCAAGCGGGTGCTGCAGAAGAATCCGAGCACCCGCGCCGCTACCCTGCGATTCCGTCAGAAGTGTTCGTACTTACGCATTCCCGCGTCGGCCGATCAGGTGCGGACGTGGGTCAAGGCCGGCAATCAGGTGTTCGTCTCGATGTTCTACCGCGAGTCGGTCGCCGCGCTGGCGCAGACACTGCGCGACGAGGGTCTCGACGTCGCAGTGGTCGACGGCAGTATGAGCAGCCCGGAGCAGGAGGCGTCGATCAGACGTTTTCAGACCGGTGACGCGTCGGTCATCGTCTCGACCACCACCAGCGCAATCAACCTGCACACCAACGAGTTACTGCTCCCGGAAGGGACGGTCTCCACTCTCGCGCCACGCGTGACGCTGATCCACGATCCTCGCTGGACACCCATCGACATTCGCCAGATCGAGGGCCGCGCGAACCGAATCGACAAGGACCACAACCACACGACGTCGACCTGCTACTACGGATACGCCGAGGGCACGGTCGAAGAAGAGATGGTGCTCACCGGCATCGAACGTATCGCGGATCTCGGGTCGATCGTGGGACAGGCCGATCTGATCGACCCCGAGGCATTCCTCGCAGCGAAAGTGGATGCCGGAAAATAGCGACAATTGTGACCATTCCTCCATCTCGGTGGCGTAGCTTCGGTCTTATCGGCATCCGCCGGTACCGGGCTCACCCCAACACCAGGAGTGGTCATGATCGTTCTCGGAATTATCCTCGCCCTCATCGGCTATTTCACGACCCTTTCGTTTTTGACGCCCATCGGCATCATTTTGATTGTCGTCGGCCTCGTTCTGACGGTGCTCGGTTCGATGGGGCGCGCAGTCGGTGGCCGCAAAACGTGGTTTTGACATACGAGTTAGAACACACGTTCGAGTTCTGTTAGCCTGAGCAGGCCCCCGGAGTTGGCGATGCAGCCAGCGGAGCCACTTCGGGCGGTCCATATCGGACGGCATGGATTCTCGAAGGCGGTCGCGCGCGATGGCACTCGAACCAGAGCCCGCGGCCGGCTCGCTGTACCGCGTCGGAGACAGGTGGGCCGAGAGAGCACCCACGCGGTGTGGCAACGGTCATCGGCTCGTCGCCGGTTCGGTTCTCGTCGGTTCACGAGCGTGTTCGTGCGAGCTGGGGCATCACCGCACGCATCAGTGCCAGTCCTGTGACGTCGTGATATTCACACCGGAGCTGGGTCCGTCGTGCAGTGATGCAAGCTTCGATTCCCGCGCCGCGCGCGCTCGGCCGGCCGTCGTGGACAATCGTGATCATGAACGAGGTCATGAAGAACGGTGAGACTGCGGTCGACCTGGGTCGGCTGAGACACGATTTCACGCGATTCATGATGAGTTACAAGTTCGGAATTGACGAGCTGATCACGAAGATCAACATCCTGAAGCAGGAATTCACTCACATTCACCGCTACAGCCCCATCGAGCACGTCTCGTCGAGGTTGAAGACCCCCGAGAGCATCGTCGACAAGGCCCAGCGCAAGAAGTGCGCACTCAATCTCGACGCGATCCGTGCGAACATCTTCGACGTCGCCGGGGTCCGCATCACCTGCAGCTTCATCTCCGACACCTACCGCATCGCAGACATGCTCAGCAGCCAGACCGACATTCGGGTCGTCGAGGTCAAGGACTACATCGCGAATCCGAAACCCAACGGCTACAAGAGTTTGCACCTGATCGTCGAGATTCCGGTGTTCATGTCCGACCGCGTCCAACCGGTGCTCGTCGAGCTGCAGATCCGCACCATCGCGATGGACTTCTGGGCGAGCCTGGAACACAAGATCTTCTACAAGTACCGCGGGGAGATCCCGCCGACTCTGCTCGCGGAGTTGACCGATGCCGCCGAGAGCGCGAACAAGCTGGACGAGAAGATGGAGAGCCTGCACGACGAGGTGGCGGAACTGGGCGGCGACTCCGAGAATTCGATCGATCTGGGCGCGATGCCGCCGATGGCCCTGCCTCCCGAGTTGCTGCACATGCTGCTCACCGCGCAGTCCGATGCCATCGATCCGGACTGACGAGGCTTTTCGAAACGAAGAACCCCGCTGCTCGACGGTGAGCAGCGGGGTTCTCGTCTGTGCGGGAGTGGAGCTATCCGATGTGGACCGGGGTGTCTCCGACGGGCAGGTCGTCCTTCTTCGCGCGGACGAGCCCGAGCACGACCGGGCACACGAGCGCGACCAGGATCGCGGCGGTGCCGAAGGCCCAGGCGTAACCCGATACCTCGGCTGCGAAGGCGTGATCGATGGTGGCGAGCACGAAGTCGCGGATCGGCTCCGGCAGCGCGGCCAGTACCTCGTCGCTCGGGATCTCCTGGCCCGCGAGGGCCTCGGCGGGGACTCCTGCGGGCGGAGTCGGCGTGGGGTTGTCGGCCAGGTAGGACGTCTTGGACGAGGTGTACACCGTGGTGAACACCGCTGCGCCGAGTGCGCCGCCGACCTGCAGGGTGGCGTTGATCAGAGCGGAGGCGGCACCCGCGTCGTGATCCGGTACGCCGATGAGTGCCACGTTCTGCATCGGCACCATCAGCAGGCCGAGACCGAGGCCGAGCAGCACGACTCCGGGAAGCACGTGCGTCCAGTAGGAGGTGTCGACGCCGATCTGCGTCAGCAGGAGCAGGCCGATCGCCGAGACGACGGGGCCGACGGCCATGAGAGGCTTGGGCCCGATCTTCGGAACGAGAGCGGACGCGATCGCGGCGGTGATCAGGATGCCGCCGGTCATGGGCAGTGATGCCACGCCTGCGATCACCGGGCTCATCTCGAGCACGATCTGGAAATAGAAGGTGAGGTACAACGTGCCACCGAGCAGTGCGGCACCGATCACGGCGGATCCGATGTAGGCGGCACCGCGGTCACGGTCCAGCAGCACACTCATCGGAAGCAACGGGTTGTCGGACTTGGTCTCGACGACGACGAACGCGGCGAGCAGAGCGATGCCGAGCGCGATGAAGGAGATGGTGGGTACCGTCGCCCAGCCGTCTTCGGCTTCGGTGAAGCCGTAGACCAGCGATGCCAGCCCGAGTGCGACGAGGATCGCGCCCGGCAGGTCGTAGCGAGTGTCTCCGTGCGCCTTGCTTTCCATGACCAGCGGGACAGCGGCTGCGATGGCGACGATCGCAACGGGGATGTTGACGAGCAGGCACCATCGCCAGTTCGCGTATTCGGTGAGCACTCCGCCGAGGAGCAGGCCGACGGCTGCGCCGCCACCGGCGATCGCTCCGAACACACCGAATGCCTTGGCGCGTTCCTTGGTGTCGGTGAACGTGACCGTCAGGATCGCCAGTGCGGCCGGTGCGAGCAGTGCAGCGAAGACGCCCTGACCTGCGCGGGCGATGAACAGCTGCCAGCCCTCCTGGGCGAGTCCGCCGACTGCGGAGGCAACGGCGAAGCGGCCATGCCGACGATGAACGACCGCTTGCGTCCCCAGTAGTCCGCGATGCGGCCACCGAGCAGCAGCAGAGCACCGAAGGCCAGCGCATAGGCGGTGATCACCCAGGTGCGGCTGGTGTCGCTGATGCCGAGGTCGATCTGCGCCTGCGGTAGGGCGATGTTGACGATGGTGCCGTCCAGCACGATCGTGAGCTGTGTGATGGCGACGATGCAGAGCACCAACCACCGGCGCTCGTAGTTCGGATTCGGATCCGACGCTTCGCGCTCGGAGACCTGCGACATGTTTCTACCCCACTCGTACTCGTTGATTCTCGGGCCCGAAAAATGTCCCGACGAAAACGTAGGCGATGCGGCACCGAGTGTCAAACGAACTAGTTGGTTGGCGGTAGGGTGGCCGACATGAAGCCAGACGCCAGCGCAACCCGCGCCCGCATCGTCGTCGCCGCACGCACAGAGTTCTCCGAGCACGGATTGGCCGGGGCACGGGTGGATCGCATCGCGGTCTCGGCGAAAGCGAGCAAGGAACGCCTGTACGCGTACTTCGGAGACAAGGAAGCATTGTTCCGGGCCGTCGTGGAAGACGGGTTCGCGCGCTTTCTGGAGTCGGTTCCCTTCACCGTCGACGATCTCGGGGGATACGCCGCACGCGAGTATCTGCACCTCGCCGCGAACCCTCAGGAACACCGACTGCTGCTGTGGACGCAACTTCAAGGCGGTATGGCGGTCGCGGGTGCCGACGACATCCATGCGGTGATAGCCGAGCGACGACACGCCATGGCAGTTGCGCAGCAGGACGGCCTGATTTCCGACGCCTACACCGTCGACGACCTGTTCACCATGATCTTCGGCATCACCTCCGCGTGGATGACTGCGCCGGGCAGCGACTGCGGACCCGTCGACGACACCGAACACCAGCGCCGGGCGTCGATCATCGAGGGCGCGGTGCGACGACTCTGCACTCCGTAGCGTTGTCTATCACTCTCTAGTCTTCAGCCAAGAGTCATGAATAGTGGGGTAGCGGGCCGGTTTACTCGCAAACGCGCGCGCGTTCGTCACACGCGCGCGAATTCGACACCGATCCGTTGGCAATTCCGAACGCGTCTGACTATTCCGCGCGCGTCTGTCGAGTTCACCGACCCGCGAGAATTGCCGCCTCACGCTCGGCCGGGAGTCCGATGGGCGGCCGATCACCCCTCATCGGCGTCCGCCTGTTCATCGATTGCAGCCACACCCACGTGTCTGCCACAGTCTCCTGAATCGGACGTGTCCGGAGCCCCGCGTCGAATGCCTTCGATACGTCGGATGCATGCAGCGAATCATGATCAGCCCCCGGCGGAATCCAGATCGGAAGCTCCGTCCACGGCCGCACACCTGCAGCGCCGAGGACATCCGGCTCCACCCAGCACAGGCGAGCATCGGACCGGGTGGCTTGGATGCAGGCCTGCAGAACGTCGCCGATCGTGGCATGACCTGGCCGGCTCACCACGTCGTACGGTCCGCCGAGACCCCGCGCGGCTGCAGCCAGACTCCAGGCGACAAGATCGCGGGCATCGACGTACTGCAGTGCCAAGTCAGCGGGACCGGGCGCAAGCACATCGCCGGCGCGCTCGATTCTGTTCAGCCACCACGGAAGTCGGCCGATGTTCTCGTACGGCCCGAGAATCAGCCCGGCGCGGACCAGCAGCGCTCGATCGCCGAAAGCCGCAACTGCCGCTCGCTCACCGCCCAACTTCTGCCGCGCATAGTCCTCGCCAGGCCCCTGCACCGTCGGCCAGGTCTCGGTCGATCCCGCTCGCGGCGCGTCGTACACCGACCGGCTCGAGACGTAGATGTAGCTGTCGACCCGTCCGGCGAGCATCGCCGCCGACTCCTCGACGACGCTCGGCTCCCACGACCAGGTATCGAACACCATGTCCCACTGCCCCTTCCGCAGTGCATCGAGTCCGCCTGCGACTCGCCTGTCCCCGAGGAGTGGGGTTGCCCGCGGATTCGGACGAGAGTGTCCGCGGTTGAGGACCGTGACATCCCACTGCAGATCGAGAGCATGTTCGACGGCAATTCGCCCAACGAAGTCGCTGCCGCCGAGGACCAATAGCTTCATGCACCCAGTGTGCCGGTGATCCGGTCCTCGTCGCCGTCGACCGGCCTGATCGGATCTCTGCTCACAGCAGCGCCCCGCGTCTCCATTGTGGTGCCTACTGCTCTCTACGGTAGAAATTAGAGAGCCGAATAATCATCTACCGATTCGCTCGATCAGTTTCATTGCATCGAAGGGTGCGTATCCTTTGATGTCGTTGTCGAAGTACACGTGCACGTCGCGGCCCGTAGCCGTCCAGTCCGAGATCTTCGCGGCCCATCGATCGAGCGCCGCATCCGTGTAGCCGCTGGCATACAGCTCCTCGTCGCCGTGCAGGCGGGCGTACATGAAATCGGCTGTCGGAGTTTCGACGTACGGATACTTGCCTGCGGTGTCGGCGACAACGAACGCAATATCGTTCTCTCGCAACAGGTGCACGGCCTCGTCGGTGGCGAAGCTCTGATGCCGGGCCTCCACACAGTGCCGCATGACCCGAGCCGACGCAGGAGGCAACAACACTCGATCCTCGGCCAACTTGTCGTCGCGAGACTCGGCCAAAGTGACTGCAGCAGAGACCGTCCGAGGCAACATGGCAAAGAAGTCCGACATCTTCTGCGCGTCGAACTCGAGGTTCGGTGGCAACTGCCACAGGAACGGTCCGAGCTTGTCGCCCAGCGTCAACACTCCGGTGGCGAAGAAGTTCGCGAGTGCCGCCTCGACGCCGACGAGCCGTTTGATGTGGGTGACGTAGCGACCGCCTTTGATGGAGAACACGAAGTCGTCCGGCGTCTCGTCGTGCCACTTGGTGAAGCTCGACGGCTTCTGCATCGCATAGAACGTGCCGTTGATCTCGATCGACGTCAGATGCTCCGATGCGTACCCGAGCTCCTTGCGATGCGCCAGGCCCGCCGGATAGAAATCTCCTCGCCACGGCGCGTACGTCCAACCGGAGATGCCGATCAGGACTCGGGGTCGATGCGACGCGGGCATGAGCAGACTGTAGACGGGCGGTACCTTCGTATCCGTGCGATCCACCCCACGGCACGTCGATGCGTTGACGTATGTGTTCACGGCCGTATTCGCTTACGGCACGGTCGTTCATCTGGTGCAGCTCGTCGGCGGTGGATCAGATCCATATCCGGGGGTACCGGTAGCCATCGCGTGGTTCTTCGTCGCGCTCGTCGTCCTCGATCCGCTCGCGGCAGTTCTCATCGCTCGACGCAGACGTATCGGATTGGTGTTCGGCGCAGCGATCTTGCTTCTCGATGCGGCGGCCAACGCCGTCGTGAACTACCCGCCCCACGATCCGACGGACGGAATAACGGCAGGTCGCGTCGGACAGGCCGTGGTCACTGCCTTGGCGGTGCTGTTGGTCTGCACAACTCCGCGACTCTGGCGCTGGTATCGGTGAGCCCGGTGTCGACTACGAAGCCGTGCCCGACGGCTGACCGAGATATTGCAGTACTGCCATCACTCGCCGATGGTTGGTATCCGACGGGGGTAGCCCCAACTTGCCGAAGATATTTCCCACGTGCTTCTCGATTGCTCTTTCCGAAACATGCAGGGATGCAGCAAGAGCTGCGTTGGTCAGTCCCTGCGCCATGAGGTCCAACACTTCGCGTTCGCGCGCGGTCAGCGCATCCAATGTGCTCCGCTTTGCGCTGGACCCCACCCATTGAGCCACCACTTCCGGATCCAGCGCTGTCCCGCCGGCTGCGACCCGAACCAATGCGTCGACGAATTCACCGACGTCGGCGACGCGGTCCTTCAGCAGATAGCCGACCCCGGACGTACTGCCGGACAACAACTCTGCAGCGTATCGGGTTTCGACCCACTGGGAGAAGACCAGTACGCCCACGTCCGGATGGCGGCGTCGCAGATGTACTGCCGCAACGAGTCCTTCGTCGGTGAAGCTCGGCGGCATTCGCACGTCGATGATCGCGACGTCGGGCGCATACTCGTCGACTGCGGCCACCAGCGCCTCGGCATCACCCACCATCGCCGGCACCTCGTATCCGCGATCGATCAGCAGCTGCACCAACCCGTCTCGTAGGATCACACTGTCCTCGGCAATGACCACCTTCATGATCCGATTCCTCCAGACGTCAGGGGCAGATGCACTTTCACGGCGGTGGGGCCACCTACCGGACTGTCCACATGCAGTGCTCCGTCGACGGATTCGACTCGAGCCTGCAAACCCTTCAGGCCGGTGCCGGCTCCGAGAACCGCACCACCGATTCCGTTGTCACGCAGGCTGATCACGACACTCGCTATGTCCGCGTGCGCATCGACCCACACCTGCGAAGCATGGGAGTGCTTGGCTGCGTTGGTCAACAGTTCGGCCACCGTGAAGTATGCGATGGTCTCGATGCTCGGAGCCGGACGGTGTGGCAACAGTACCGTCAGCTCGACCGGGATCGGGCTGCGCGAACACAGTGTCTGCAGGGCCGCTTCGAGTCCGAGATCGAGTGCGGGCGGGTGTATTCCGCGTACCACCTCTCGAAGCTCGACGAGCGCTTCCTTTGCGGTGCCGTGGGCAGCCGACACCAGTTCCGACGCGTCTTCGCCGCGTGCCAACTTCTCCTCCGCTCTCCCCAGCGCCATGGCCATGGTGACAAGTCGAGCCTGTGTGCCGTCGTGTAGATCTCTCTCGACCCGTCGAAGAGTCGCAGTCGAATTGTCGACCACCTCCGCGCGGGACGTCTCCAGGTCCGAGACTCGCCGATCCTCGTCGGAGGCAGCGAGCAGCAATCCGGTCAGCGTGCGCTCCACCGCTGCCATCGCTCGAATCGGCCATGGCGCAATGAACAGCCCACAGATTCCCAGCACGGCCACGGCCAACATCTGGGGCAGCGTGTCGAAATAGGTCTGATCGATCTGGATCAGGGATTGGCGGGCCACCCCGTCCGCGTCGTAGCTGACCGGCTTCACGACGGCCCACACCACAGGCGACACGACCAGAAAAGCCGAGATCACCGCGAACATGAGCACCACGAACACGTTGACCACCGACAGCAACGACTGGATGACGAGAAACAGCACCGCACGCCAGCCGACCCGATCGGTCAACCCGGCGGCGATGGACCCGGAGATTCCGCGAGCACGGAAGGGGGGAGGAGCAGCCACCGGAGTCGAGAGCATCGTCTCCGACAGCGCCCGGTAGGCCACACCCCAACTCCGCGCACCGACGATGACGGCGGCGATCAAGGGAATGCCGATCAGGACTATCACCAGGCTCAGCCCGAATACCGCGCCCAGGAACAGGTACGTCGCTCCGAGGAATCCCAGCATCGAACCGACGAGCAGATAGCCGCCCTCTCGCCACGTTCGCCTCGCGAACGGTGCCCGCAGAATCGCAGCAGCCACTCTGTCCTCCGTGTGTTCGATTCGTTCGTTGTTGGTCATTCCCGAAGTCTGTCGGCCGAAAGTCCCCGAATCGATGGTGGCAACCCGTGGATTCGTCGGTGTAGCTGGCACCACCATCGCCACCGGACCATAATCGGTTCCTATGCGGTCGGGTGGACGAGCGGTGGTACTGACGCTGGTCGCTGCCGGTGTGTGGCTCTTCGCGACGCCGCAACTCGATCCCGGAACCGCAGACTTCGTCGCCGCGCCGGCACCCCTCGCACCGGCAGCTCCCGTCGTCGAACCGCCACCGTTGACGCCCGAGGAGCTCGCGGCTCGCGTCGATCCCACCGTCGTCACCCTCTCGGCGTCCGCAGGATTCTCCGGGGTCGCCGGCACCGGCTTCGTCGTCGCCCCCGACGGAATCGTGCTCACCAACTTCCACGTCGTCGAGAACGCCACCGAGATCAGCGCAGTGCACATGGGCAACGGACTGATCTACGACGCCACCGTGTTGGGTTACGACAAGTCCCGTGACGTGGCAGTCGTGCAGTTGATCACCGCGGCCGACCTGCCGGTGGTCGAGCTTGCTCCGGACCCACTTCCCGAGGTGGGTGATGCGGTGACCGCCGTCGGGAATGCCTCGGGTGCGGGGGTATTGGTGCCTGCCCCGGGGGCGGTGACCGCCCTCGATCAGCAGGTGCGTACTCGCAGTTCGGTGGACGGCTCAGGAAATACGTTGGAGCGAATGATTCGCGTCGACGCCGATGTGCGATCGGGGGATTCGGGCGGGCCTCTCTTCGACGCCTGGGGCCGTGTGGTGGGAGTGAACACCGCGGGATTGTCCGACGAGGCGCGCAACGGAACCGAGTTCTCACCCCCACAGGCGCCCGAGGCGTACGCCGTCCCCATCTCAGAGGCGGTCGCGGTGCTCGATCAGGTGGTCGCCGGCCAGTCCGGTGGCACCGTACACGTGGGCCCCACACCGTATTTCGGGGTCTCGGTGCGTGATGTGTCGGTCTTCGAGAACAAGCCGGCGATCGGGGCGGCCGTGGTATCGGTGACGTTCGATTCCCCGGCGGAGGTCCTGGGATTGTCGGCGGGGGACGTGATCGTGACGTTCGACGGCAGGGAGATCGAATCCTCATCGGACCTATCGGAGGCGCTGCTCGGACGTCGCCCGGGTGATTCCGCCGTCGTCGATTGGGTCGATGACACAGGCGTAACCAGCTCCGGCACAATCACTCTCGCCCCGGGAATGCCGACTGCATGAAGGTCAGTCCTGCAGCACCGACAACACATTGCCCGCCGGGTCGGTGAACCAGGCGATCAGCGGGCCGCCGTGTCGAAAGATTCCCTTCTCGTCGGTTCCCATGGCAGGAGTGGAGCCTGCGGAACGACGCTGTATGTCCGGATATTGCTCGAACACAACACCTTTGGCGATCAAGGAGTCGACTGCGCTCTCGATATCGGCAACCGGGAAGTTCAGGATGGTGTACTGCGCGGGCACATGTTCCGGACGCGGATAGATCAGCACGATCGCCCCGGACCCCAGGTGCAGCTCGAGCATGCCCATCTCGTTCTCGGTCACCGTCAGACCGAGTGTCTCGGCGTAGAACGTGCGCGCCGTCTGCAGGTCGTCGACGCCGAATCCTGAGAACGGCTGCCTGGTCAGCTCCATGATTGTCATGGTCGAATTATTGCGCTCTCGCAGGTGCCGCGGGCCGATATCTTCAGTAGCGTGGCTCCTGTGACTATTCGCCTCGGTTATCAGATGCCCAACTTCAGCTACGACGGTTCGGTCGCAGAACTCTTCCCGCAGGTCATCGCACAGGCCCGCGAGGCCGAAGCGGCAGGGTTCGATACGGCGTTCGTGATGGATCACTTCTACCAACTGCCCGGAATCGGCAAGCCCGACGAGCCGATGCTCGAGGCCTACTCCGCCCTGTCGGCGCTCGCGACGGCCACCGACACCATCCAGCTCTCCGCGCTGGTCACCGGCAACACCTACCGCAATCCCGCGATCCTGGCCAAGACCGTCACCACCCTGGACGTCGTCAGCGGTGGGCGCGCGATCCTCGGTATCGGTGCCGGCTGGTACGAGCTCGAGCACCAGAGCTTCGGGCTCGAGTTCGGCACCTTCACCGACCGTTTCGAGCGACTCGACGAAGCCCTGCAGATCATCGAGCCGATGCTTCGCGGACAGCGGCCCACCTTCGACGGGCTCTGGTACCAGGTGGAGAACGCGATGAACGAACCTCGCATCCGCGACGATCTGCCGATCATGCTCGGCGGCGGTGGCGAGAAGAAGACGTTCGGCCTTGCCGCTCAGTTCGCCGATCATCTCAACATCATCTGCGACGCAAACGAACTGCCGCGCAAAGTCGCTGCGGTCCAAGCCCGATGCGAGGAGGTCGACCGCGACCCGAAGGATCTGGAAACGAGTTTCCTCGCGTTCGTCATCGTCGACGAGGACGGTGACAAGGCCAAGGAGCTGCAGCGCGAGTTCGTACTCAAGCAGGGCCTCGATCTGACGAACCTGTCGGAGGAGGATGCGGCGAAGGCCACCGATCGGCACTTCTGCGGAACCCCCGACGACGTCGCCGAGCAGGTGCAGAAGCGCGTGCTCGATCAGGGTATCGACGGCATCATCATCAACCTGATCACCAACGGCCATCAGCCGGGAGCCGTCGAACTGGCGGGTAGAGCCCTGAAGCAGCTCGTCTAGATTTTCTCTCCAGCAGTAGCCGCGGGGGCGCGTGCAGTGGCATAGTTCCCCCGTGGCTCAGCTGAGGATGAACGGGCACCGTGTCTTGGTCGCCGACCTGACCGGCGACTCCCTGCGCGCAATGTCGGGCTCGATGGTGGCCTACGAGGGCGATGTCACCTTCAAGAGCGCCGGCATGGGTGGTGGCGGAGGCTTCCGCGCCGCACTCAAACAGAAGGTGACCGGCGAGTCGCTGTCGCTGATGGACGTGTCCGGCAAGGGCACCGTCCACTTCGCCGTCGACGCCCAGGACATCACTCTCGTCGAGGTCCAGGGCGACAACCTCCACGTCGAGTCCTCCCAATTACTTGCTCTCACAGGGCAATTGAAGACGGATATCAAATTCTCCGGCTTGCGCGGCGCAAGTTCGGGCCAGGGACTGTTCACCACCGTCGTCAGCGGATCCGGCACCGTGGCATTGCTGTCCAAGGGTGGGCCGATCATCGCACTCGCCGTCGATCCGCAGTACCCACTGGTCGTCGATCCCGACGCCTTCGTCGCCCATCGCGGCCAACTGAATCAGAGCTTCGTCACCGACGTCACGTGGCGTTCCGCCATCGGCGGCGGCAGCGGCGAGGCCTTCTCTCTCCGCTTCGACGGCCAGGGCGTCGTCTACATCCAACCCGAGGAGCGCTGACGTGCCGCTCGAACTGGTCAACAGCAAAGTCGTGAAATCCGTTCTGGCACCGAATCAGAACGTGCTCGCGCGTCGTGGATCGATGCTCTACTACACCGGCGACGTCCGGTTCGTTCCGCATTCGATGGGCGGCTCGGCCGGTGCCATGCCGGGTATGGGCGGCATGGCCGGGATGGCAGGCCGAATGATGGCAGGCGAGCACACGGCGATGATGGCCGCCGAGGGGCAGGGCGAGGTCTTCTACGGTCACGCCGGGCTGTACATCGAGGTGATCGAACTCGACGGATCGTCGATGCTCACCGTCGAAGCCGATCGACTCCTGGTGCACGACGGCTACCTCCAGAGCTCAATCGTGGCCCTGACCTCGCAGGGCGGCGTCCGAGGAGCGGTGCGCGGTGCGATGACCGGGCAGGGTCTGTTCACGACACAACTGACCGGCCAGGGCAGCGTCGCGGTTCTCTCGCACGGCGGGGCGACTCCGCTGCAGGTCGGGCCCGATCACCCCCAGGTCGTGGTGGATCCGCAGGCGTACGTCTGCCACATCGGCAACATCAACGTCGACATCTCCGCGAACGTCGGGTGGCGCGACGCCGTCGGCAAGGGCAGCGGCGAGGCAATCCAGTTGAAGATGACCGGCATGGGCACCGTATGGGTGCAGGCGTCCGAGCAGAAGTTCTAGGAGGGACACCCTATGGGTCTGGACATTCACACCCCGTACACCCTGCCGGTCAACGACAACGTCCCCGGCAACGACTACGCGTTCTGCGTCGAGCTCGCAGGCCAGCCGTGGTTCACGTCGAAGGGCGCGATGATCGCGTACTACGGCAATGTTCGTTTCGAACCGCTCGGGCAGACGTCCATGCCCGCCATCGTCGCCGCGCGGTTCTCCTCTCCGCTGTACTCGAACGACTGGGTGCTCGCGCAGGGCCAGGGCAAGCTGATCCTCGGCGATCGCGGGTTCAACATCAACAGCTACGACCTCGACGACGGCAACCTCACCATCCGGGCCGCGAATCTCCTTGCGTTCGAGCCGACTCTGGATCTCAAGCAGTCCATCGTCCCGGGATTCCTGACTCTGCTCGGCACCGGCAAGTTCCTGGCCTCGTCCAACGGCCCCGTCATGTTCGCCGAGCCGCCGCTGCGCATCGACCCGGAAGCCCTTGTCGGATGGGCAGATTGCCCGTCGCCCTCGCATCACTTCGATGCCGACTGGATGCAGAACTTCCTCGGTGCAGCCCGCGGATTCCTCGGTGCCAACAGCGGCGAGGAGCGTCAGTTCGACTTCACCGGTACAGGCACAGTGCTGATCCAGTCCAGCGAGAAGGTTCTCAACGACTCACATCTGTTGCGCTACATCGAATCTCAGACGGTCTCACTGGGGCAGAACTCGTTGCGAGCGCTGCACAACACCATCGGAGCTCGGCTACAGCAGTAGTTCGGCTCGCAGCACCTCGACAACGCCTCTATGGTTGTCGGCCATCATGACGTGTCCGGCGTCGTCGATTCGTACGAAAACTACGCCGGAATCGGTCAGTCGAGGCTCCTGACTCGGAGCACCAGTGCGCTCTCCGTATACGAACACCCTCGGGATGGGCAGCGACTCGAGCATGAACTGCACTGTCCGCTCCGGACCCAGGCAAAGCCCGACGGCTGTGCGGTGGAGAGCGATCGGATCTGCAACGCGCAGGGTGGACGCCCACTCAGGATCCGCGGCGGCAACAAGCCTCGAGATGCCGGACTCGACGAATTCGCCTTCGGTTTGCCGAGCGATCTCGACGCTGGCAGTGCCGTCCCACGGCAGCAGGTTGGGTTCGAGCACGTGCAATCGGCCCACCAGGTCCGGTCGCCGGTAGGCCAGCACGACAGCAATCGAACCACCCAGGCTGTGACCCACCAGGTCCACCGCCGAGAGGTTCCGTCGATCGAGTATGTCTGCGATGGCGGCGGCATGGTCGTCGAGCGAGTAGCCGATGTCGTGCGGACGGTCGCTGAATCCGAATCCGAGCAGATCCGGCAACACCCGCTCTCTACCTTCGAAGGCAGCGTCTGTGGCGATGGCACCGAACGCCGGAACGCCGGCTGAACCGATCCCGTGCAGGAACACCATGGCCGGTTCCGGGTTGCCCGGCAGGGTGAACGTTCGGACGCACGGCGGCTGTTCGGAGAAAACGCGCATACTGGAGTATCACCTGAGGAGGTACCGCCATGGCCAATCAAGGACCCTTCGGATTCGGATCCGACGACTTCGACAAGTTCGCGCGTGAGGCGACCGAGGGACTGCGCGAGGTGGTCGGCTCACTGTTCGCCTCGGGCACCGGGGCGCCCAAAGCTCCGCCGGAGCCCGAAACCACAGGTCAGAAGGGTGACGGAGTCTGGGCGATCTACAGCGTCGATGACGCCGGATCACCGCAGATCGACCAGCTCTACGCCACCGAACTCGATGCCCTCCGTGCACACAAGGACAACACCGACCCGCGTCGACGCGTCCGGTTCCTGCCGTACGGCGTGAGCGTCAGCGTCCTCGAAGACTGAATCGGGTGCACGCCGCACCGATCGGCACTATGTGCCGTCGGTGAGAGTGGTCAGTAGCGCGCCGAGCTCCGGTACCGATGACGCGATCCAGCGCGCACCGAGGTTCTCTGCCGGAAGCCCGTATCCCCATTCGACGAACACTGTGGGGATCCCCCACTGGGCCGCCCCGTCGACATCGTGAATCCGGTCCCCGACCATCGCCACGCCGGGTGTGCCGCCTGCGGCCTGCGCGATCGGCGTAGTCGAAGTCTCGGTGAGTGCACGGGCGATGACATCGGACTTCGACTGCCGCGAACCGTCGGATCCGGCAATGAAATCGAAGTATTTCGACAGACCGAAATGCTCGAGTATGCGGTGCGCAGTCAGCTCGGTCTTCGATGTCGCTACGGCCATGATCACGCCGGCGTCCTTCAGACAGGACAAGACTGCGTCCATTCCATCGAAGACCGAATTCTCGGCCCAGCCGCGTTCGCCGTACCTCTGCCGGTAGGAATCGACGGCTCGCGCAGCACGAGTCTCGTTCAGGCCGAGAGATAGGAACGACTCCAGCAGTGGGGGTCCAATGACTGTGCTCAGCATGTCGGCGGTCGGTTCAGGCTCTCCGATATGCGCCAATGCGTGCCGAAAGCCTGCCCGGATCCCCGGTGCCGAGTCGGTAAGAGTCCCATCGAGGTCGAACAGGACGGTCTCGGCTCGGAACGAATCAGGTGGGTCAACAGGTGTCACGGCGACATCGAATTTCTGATGACTGCAGAGACTGCGGGGTATCGAGTTCTGCTGCGTGGTCGGGTACATCCATCGCTCCCTAGGTGGACGTTGCGAATGCTGGTTCTTCCCGCGTGGGCGACTTCATCGTCGGGTAATCGGTGTAGCCTTCGTCGCCGCCGCCGTACAACGTGGCTTCATCGAGCTCGTTGTACGGCCCGCCCGCCCGGATACGATCGACCAGATCGGGGTTGGCCAGGAACAGCGCACCCAAGCACACCGCGTCTGCTGCCTGTTCGTCGAGCACGGTGCCTGCGATCTCGGGCGTCACGGGACCCGAGTCGGTGTGTTCGTGGGGATTCAGCACGAGCGCGCCCGTCCATTGCTCCCGGACGGCAGCGGTGATGGATCGGTTGCCGGATTCCATGACGTGCAGGTACGCCAGGCTGGTAACCGATCGACGAAGTGGCGGTAGAGCGCGGCAGTATCGGACTCGGTGATGTCGTTGTACGGGTTGGCCGGCGAAATGCGGACACCGACGCGGTCGGCACCGAGTGCGCGAGCCACGGCGCTGATCACCTCTGCCGGGAATCGCACCCGACCCTCGATCGATCCACCGTACGAGTCGTCACGGACATTGGTGTTGTCCGAAAGGAACTGGTGGAGAAGGAATCCGTTGCCCGCATGGATCTCGACACCGTCGAACCCTGCGTCGATCGCACCCGTCGAGGCCGCGACGAAGTCGGCGACGGTCTCCGCGATGTCGTCCTCGGACAACGCGGTTGGGGTGAGGTAATCCACCGGACCGGTGGGTGAGAAGCACGTGCCTGCAGCGGCGATCGCCGATGGGGCGACCGACGTGTGCGCGGACGGGTACAAGCTCGGATGTCCGATACGACCGGAGTGCATCAACTGGGCGACGATTCGCCCACCGGCGGCATGGACGGCGTCGGTGACCTGTCGCCAGGATCGAACCTGCTCCGCCGAATGCAGACCTGGGGTCGAGGCAAATCCCTGACCGATCACGCTCGGCTGGATCCCTTCGGAGACGATCAGTCCCGCACTCGCCCGCTGCGCGTAATACGTTGCCATGGAGGGGGTTGCACAGCCGTCGACGGTTGCTCGGTTCCGTGTCATCGGGGCCATGACGAGTCGGTTGCTCAGCGTCAGGGCACCGAGTTCTGTCGGATCGAAGATGGTGGTCATGCTGCTCCAGTCTCTCGCGTCGGGTGTGTCGTCTGTGCTGTGGTGCGTGCGTGGGCGGCGGCGAGTATGCCGCCGACTTCGGCGGTGCTGATCAGAACCGCCTTGTTTGCTTCGGAGGTTCTGCCGCCGGTCATCTCGTCGACGGCTCGCATCAGATACTTGGTGATCGCGTTTCCGCGGATGCCGTCCCGCTCGGCGGATCGCAGCGCCGTACCGATCGCGGCTTCCGCGAGTTCACGGTCCACCGCGTCCTCGGCTCGGGGCGGTGTGGTGATCAGGACTCCGCCTGATCCTCCTGCATCCCAGTGGTTTTCGACGATCCGAGCAATCATGTCCTCGTCGTCCACACGGTGTGGACTGCGGATGCCGCTCGATTCGCAGTAGAAGGCAGGAAAGTCGTCCGAGCGGTACGACACGATCGGCACACAGTGCGTCTCGAGGAACTCCATCGTCAGCGGCAGATCGAGTATCGCTTTCGCTCCGGCGCACACCACCGCGACCTTGGACCTGGTGAACTGGATCAGGTCCGACGAGACGTCCATCGACTTCTCCGCACCTCGGTGCACACCGCCGATCCCCGCCGACGTGAAGAAGCGGATGCCCGCGAGTTCTGCAGCGACCAAGGACGATGCGACCGTCGTTGCACCGGTGATGCCTCGTGCCAGTGCGACCGGTAGATCTCGGCTGCTCACCTTGGGGATGCCCGGCGTGGACGCGTACCGCTCGATGTCGGATTCGGTCATTCCGATCGAGAGTCGGCCTTCGTCGATTCCGATGGTCGCCGGGATCGCACCGCCTGTGCGCACCGCGTTCTCGACCTCGTACGCGGTCTGTGCATTTTCCGGGTACGGCAATCCATGGGTGATGACGTTGGACTCGAGTGCGACGACGGGTAAGCCGCTGTGCAAAGCCTCTGCGACCTCCTCGGTCATCCGCAAGGGAGTTTTCGACATTCTCATGCGTGCTCCTGCGATGTCTCGAGTCGAGAACGAACTTCCGGCTCGGGTACCTCGTCGAGCGCACGATCGGACGGACCGGCGATGCCTCTGATCGCAGCTGCGAGTTCTCCGACGCCAGCCGACCGCAGCACCGAGTAATGGTCGCCCTTCAGCTCGACGATCCGGGGTGTCGACGTGGAGTATCCCGATTGATTTTCGACGAAGGAATAGTCGTCACCGTTTGCTTTGAAGATCGTCACCGGCGCGGTGAGTGTCCGACCGGCCATCTCCCGAAATGTGTACTCGAACTCGTACGTCTGTTCCACGACGCGCACGATGTTGGTGATCAGCACCTCCCCGAGCGCCGGAAGCAGACCGTGTACGTATCTGACGAAGCTGCTCTCGTCGGCGACTCCGGCGGCCATACACCCGTCCAGTTCGGGACCGGCGATCTTCCCGGTGAAGACCGACAGCAGGATGGTCAGATATCCGTGATCGTCGTAGCTCGCGCTCCGAGTGGTTCCTGCGCCCTCCACCACCGGGTTGCCCGGGCAGATCAGAAACAGCTCTTCGACGTCGTGGCCCGCCTGTTCGAGCTGCCAGGCGGTCTCGAAGGCGACCCGCGCTCCGAACGAGTATCCCCACAACCGATACGGTCCGTGGGGTTGGACTCGGACGATCTCGGCGACGTCGGCCGCGGCCATCTCGCCGATCGTGCGGTAGGCCGTCTCGCCCGGGTTGATGCCGTGAGCTGCGATCCCGTAGAACGGACGCGTCGGGCTCGCCTCGGCCCCGAGCAGTCGAAGATTCATCGGGTAGCCGCCGAGGCCGGGCCAGCAGAAGACCGGCGCGGACGTTCCCACGTTGTGCAGCAACGACAATCGCGATTCGGGACCGCCAGCGTCACCCTGGATTCTCGCGGCCAGGTCCCTCAACTTCGGACGCTCCAGAATCACCTGAATCGGAAGCTTCACCCCGTATTCCGCATTGATTCTGTTGACGAGCGCGACGGCAATGAGGGAATTGCCACCGGCAGTGAAGAACTCGTCCTCGACGGACACCGAGTCATAGTGCAGGGCCGCGCCCCACACCTCGGCCAACCAACGCTCGGTGTCTGTCGCCGGTGCGACGTAGGGCGCGGACGAATCGGCAGCGAGCACCTCCTCGGATCGGCTCAGCACTGTGCAATCGACCTTTCCGTTTGCGGTCAACGGCAGCGCGTCCATGACGAGAATGCGATTCGGGATCATGTAGTCGGGAAGGAAGTTCGCGAGCTCGTCCTTGATGATCTCGGCGGGGCCCCGCATGTGCACGGCATCCTCGTTCATTCCCTCGCTCGCCAGCTGTTCGGCACCGATCGGTCCGCCGACGCAGTAATACGAGGCTCCCGTCGGAAGCCCACACGAGGTGAGGATGTCGTCGATGCGCCTGGCGGCAGGTAGCGGATTCCCTGTCTTGGAGCTGTAACCGGAGGACATCAAGCCGATCCCAACGTCGATTCCTCGACGCTGAAGACGGTGAAGAGCCAGACCGAGTTCGATGTAGTCCATCCAGGATTCGTCGACACGAGAGATCAGCGCGATCGAGAAGCTCGCACGGTCGTAGACCTGCTGATTGATCGCGATCACGTGCCGGGATTGCACCACCGAATCCGAGACGATCTCGAAGTCTGCGACGCCGTCGAATCGATAGAAGCACGATGCCATCCCGACGACATCTCCGTGTGCCTGGACGTATACGTCGACATCCAAGGTCCGCGGCACATCCTGTGCGGCAACGATGTCGAAGCTGCCCAGGTACTCGTCGCCGACGGGCAGTTCGAGTCGCTGCGACACCGTCGGATCCCACGACCCCGGTTCGACCGTCGAGCCGTAGCGAGCCAGCGCCGTCTCGAACACACCCATCAGATGTCCGGCCTCGAACTCGAGTACCTCGAGTACGTTGTTGCGGTAGACCGGTTCGATGGCGCTTCGGCGCCCGACGATGTGAATGCGGCTGGAGTCTACGGTCGTGTTCGAGTGCATCGACACGAAGGCGTGATCGACCGGGTGGTAGTAGTACACACCAGGTTCGAGGGTGTCGTTGCCCGGCGTCTCGAGATAGATCTGATCGGCGTACAGGGCTCCAGGGGATGCATACGCGTACTTGGGAAGCAGGCGCTCGTCGCTACGGAACTGCCCGAACCACCGCATGATCTCTCCGAGTTCGTCCCCGGTGAGATCGTCGAACGGACGCGGCGTAGCCGAGGACCGGTGCGTCCGCGGCGTCGCCAGCAAGTCGAACAATCGGTCGCGCGACATCCGCCCATCACCGTCGAAGAAGCGATAGGTTTTGCGCGCGAACACCTCCGATCGCTGCAGCGCCGTCTCTGCTCGGCCGGGCAGTTCGATCACGGCCCGGTCTGCAAGCTCCTCGGGCCGCCGAACTCCCGGATCGGCGAGCTGCGCCTTGAGCTGCACCTTGCTCGACTTCGACTGATGATGGCTGCCATGGTTGCCCTGGTCCATCAGGGCGGCTTCCTTCGGATTGAGTTCGACGCACGCGACGAGTGTGCGGCTCCCGGTTCGGCTGTCGTCGGTCACGATCGCCGCAGCCCGACGCACCCAGGTGTGTTCCTCGATCGACAGAGCGATCTCCTCGAGCTCCACCCGGTAGCCTCTGAGCTTGATCTGATTGTCGACCCGCCCCGAGAACTGAATCGAACCGTCGGGGTTCCAGTATGCGAGATCACCTGTCCTGTATAGCTTTTCCGTGGGAACGAACGGCGACACGATGAACCGGTCACGCGTCTGGTCCTGGCGTCCGAGGTACCCCCTGGCGAGCTGCACTCCCCCGATATAGAGCTCACCGACCTCACCGATGTCGGCCGGAGCCAGGTTCTCGTCGAGAATGAAGCACTGCGTGTTGTCGACGGGCACCCCGATGGGAACCGATCCTGCTCCGTCGCGGATCGTGTCCGGGTCTACCAGGAACGCAGTGGCGTTGATGGTGCACTCCGTCGGTCCGTACAGGTTGACGAGCGACGACCACGGCAGCTCGTCGGAGAACGCTCTGGCGAGCGACAGCGACAGCGCCTCGCCCCCGGAGAACACCCGCGACAGGCTGACGCAGCTTCGGAAACGGTCCGAATCGAGCAGCGCAAGCAGGAGCGTCGGCACACACTGGAACGTCGTCACGCCGTGCGCGTTGATGGCATCGACGAGAGCCTCGGTGTCGCGGTAGATACCCGGCGACCCCATCACCACTCGACTGCCTACGGCCGGTGCCAGGATCTCCCACTGGGCGGCATCGAAACTCATCGGTGTCTTCTGCAGTACGACTGCACCGTCGCCGAGGTGGCCGCACGATGCCATCCAGTTGATCTGCGACACGATGCTGCGGTGCTCGATCATCACCCCCTTCGGCCTACCGGTGCTACCAGAGGTGTAGATGACGTAGGCCAGATCGCCCGGGTTCGGACGAGCCGACGGTGCAGACGGTGTTCGCGGCGTGATGGTTTCCAGCGATACGACGCGTGTGCCCGCGGGAACCATGTCGGTGAGGTGCGCCGCGAGGTGCTCCTGAGTGACGATGACCGTGGTGGCACTGTCCTCGATCATGTATCGCAGTCGATCGTCCGGGTACTCCGGCGACAACGGTAGGTAAGCGGCGCCGGCGAACAGAATGCCCCAGGCACCGACCATCGTCTGTGCGGACGGTTCGACGTAGAGGCCAACGCAGTCGTCTGCGCCGACGCTCATGTCACGCAGGTGCGCTGCGACTTGTTCGGCGCGCTCGTGCAGGGCGGAGAAGGTCAGGTCGCCGTCGGAAGCGACGACGGCGACCTGATCCGGCCGGCTCTCGGATTGGCGTCGCAGCAGGTCCGGCAGGCTGGCGACGAGATGGGCGGCTTGAATGCGTGCATCGAACTGTCTTGTATCCAACGGGATTCCCCTGTGAGTCGGAACGGCAGTAGGTGTCGAACGCAGAGCTGACGAGAATCAAACGGGTTGAGTCGGTTTCACGGTGGAACGGGCCGCGGCGCGGCGAGTTCGGATCGGTTGCGCGATGATCACTGCTGCAACGACGGTCGCAGCACCGACCAATTGCAGTGGTGAGAGTGACTGGCCCAGAACGAGATACCCCAGCACAGTCGCGGCGAGTGGGCTGGCGAACGACAGGAACGACACCGCAAGCGCGGGAAGTTTGCCGATACCGCGGAACCACACCGCGTAGGCGAGAAGCGCACCGATCACACTGAGGTAGAGGAACCCGGATACGTTCTCTGTCGTAATGGAGTCAGGAAGACCTTCTCCGAACAACATGAACGGCAACAGAACTGAGCCTCCCACCGTCAGCTGCCACCCGGTGAACGTCAGCACCCCGACGCCCTCGGGTCTGCCCCATCTCTTGGTCAGCACCAGACCGGAGGCCATGCTGGCGGCACCCGCCAGTCCTGCGAGTACTCCGATCAGATCCAGGCCGGCGTTCGGCTGGAGGACCAGAAGTCCCACGCCCACTGCACCCATGACACAGGCAACGATGTGAATGCTCTTGATCCTCGCCCCCAGCAGTCCCACACCGAGAACGAGCACGATCATCGGCTGAACACTCATGACGAGTGCCGCGACACCGCCGGGCAGGTGATACGCCGCAACGAACAGGAAGTAGAAGAACGCGCCGATATTGAGCACACCGAGCACGATCGCGCGCCACCACCAGATACCCTGGGGTAGAGCACGTCCCAATGCAACAAGGATCAGACCGGCGGGAAGTGCACGCACGACCGATGCAAGAAGAGGACGGTCGGGCGGAAGGAGTTCGGTCGTCACGAGGTACGTGCTTCCCCAGACCGCGGGCGCGAGCACGGTCAGCAACGAATCGCGCACCGTGCTTCCGGATTTCATCGCACCGGTCCGGCGTGCACGGTTCCGAAGAACCTGTCCCCGAAATCCCCGATGCCGGGGATCATGAACGCCTCGTCATTGAGGCGCTCCTCGATCGACGACGTGACGATCTGCACCTGCGGCCTCGCACGGCAGACTGCCTCCAGCCCCTGGGGTGATGCGAGGAAGTTGACGAAGACGATTCTGTCCTCGCGCACGCCTGCCTCGACGAGAACGTCGATCGCGGCGAGTGCAGACCCGCCGGTCGCCAACATCGGCTCCAGCAGAAGAACGTGGCGGGACGCGATGTCATCGGGGAGATGCGAGTAATAAAGTCGTGGCAGCTTCGTGTTCTTGTCCCGCTGCACGAGAATCTTTCCGATACTCACTCCTGGATACAGCTCCCGAAACGCCGATTCCATGCTCTCACCCGCCCGGATCACCGGGACCGCACAGACCCTCGACGCGAACCGAAGACCACGGTAGGTTTCGCCGACGGGAGTGGTCACCTCGTGATAATCGAACGGTAGAAGATCGACAGCCGCCTCGAGCAGAAGCCGGTTGATTCTGCCCGCGTAGTTCACGAAGGCTTCCTGCGTTGCGTGCCGATCTCGGATGATCGTATGCATAGCGCGCAACTGCTTGGTCTGGACGAGAAGGTGGATGCCTGGACGATCACGGGTGGTTGTCGTCAACGCGGTCGAGTTCCCGCGCAGTTCTGTCGAAGTCATGGCCCGTTGTCCCTCAGTTGATTTCGGCGAACGCATCACGAGCACGCGTCACGAAGTCACGAACCTTGACGGCATCCTTGCGTCCGTCGGCACCCTCGAGCAGAGAGTGAGCGTCGACTGCCGCCGGGCGCACCTGCCTGATCGCGTCGGCGACGTTGTCCGGGCTCAGGCCGCCGGCCATCATGAGGGGCTTGGGCGAGCGCGCGACGAGTTCGGCGCTCACCGACCAGTCGTGCAGCAGACCGGTCGCACCCTTGGCTCCCGTGCGCGGATCGAAGGTGTCCGTGATGAACATGTCGACGACATCGGCGGTTCGATCCACCTGCGCAAGTAGTTCTTTCGCATTGTCGGTCCGCACGACGAGGCTCTTGAGAACATAGAGTTCGGGCGCGATGTCCTTCAGGATTCGCAACTGCTCGTCCTCGACGTCACCGTGCAATTGCACCGCGCGAACCCCGAGTTCGCGACAGAATCCGGCAACCTCGGCGGCGTCCGTCAGATAGGAGATCAGCACACCCTGGTGAGGTGCCGGCAGCCCCGCGATCGCTTTCGCGGCGTCGTACTCGGTGATGTCGTCCTTGCCCGACGGGAGTCGAAGCGGGAACCCGAGCCAATCGACACCGGCTTCGCACAGCATCTGTGCCTCTGCCTCGTCGATGATGCCTGCGACCTGTACGAGTGCGCTCATGAAATTCTCCCAGAAGTGTCGGTGAGTGTCGTTCGGTAGTGCTGGTAGTGCACCGAGGACGAGACCGGCCGTCGGCCGGGGTGGCGTCGTTCCTCGGCTGCGAACCCGAGCGGAAGTAGCAGCGCGACTGCGATATCGGTGCGATCGTCCACGCCGACCACTTTCTTGACTTGCGTTTCGTCCCAGCCGTTCATGGGCGAGCATGCGAGGCCCTGCTCGGTGGCGGCGAGCATCGCGAAGCTGGCCGCGATCACGGCGTCCTTGACTGCGTACTCTCGCTCGAGGCCGCGTTCGAGAAGGTCCTGCTGAAATGTCCGGCTGGATTCGGCCGACCCCGCGATGAACTGCTCCGACCACGCACCCGATCGGCGCGCAGTGTGGAACACGTCGTGGTTGTCCCGTCGCCATGCGTCCATCTCGGCGAGAAAGACCAACACGACCGGGGCTTCCCTGGGGTGTGGTTGACCACCGGTTGCGGCCTCGAGTCCGGCGCGGACATCGGGGTCGCTCACCACGACGATGGATCGGCCCTGGTAGTTCCATGCGGACGGCGCTTCGAGCGTGAGTTCGAGCACCCGGTCGAGCGTGTGTGTCGGTATCGGATCGGGCAGATAGTGCCTATGACTTCGACGTGACCTGATCGCGTCCGATACGGAAATTCCTTCTGAAGGCCTCATGTCTCGTTCCCGAATATTTCGATGTCGAATCATTTGACAACGAAAAGCTACTTCAAGTGCTACCGTCTGTCAAACAGTTCGATGTCGAAATATTGAATTGCACCCGCAGTGCACAAGGAGAGTTCATTGACCGACGCAGTGGATTCGTTTCTGGAGCAATGGAAACGAGAGCGGCCCGAGATGGAGGCATCCCCCATGGGCATAGTCGGACGACTGTCGCGGACCTCGCGATTGGTCGAGCACGAGATCCGCGGCTACTTCGCCGAGGAGAACATGGAGCCCTGGGAATTCGACGTGTTGGCGACTCTGCGCAGGTCGGGGCCGCCCTACACTTTGACGCCGAAAGACCTTGTTGCGCGGACGATGGTCGGCTCGGCCGCGATGACCAACCGGGTCGACCGACTCGTCACCAAATCCCTCGTGACTCGCGAAACCGACCCCGCGAACCGACGCAGCATCCTGATCACGCTGACCCCCGAGGGACACGACGTGGTCGAACGCGTCGTGGACGGCCATGTGGCGAATGCAGCCCGCCTGGTGTCGGACCTCGAACCGAGCGAACGACGCGAGCTGGAGCGGCTTCTGCGAAAGTTGTTGATCTCCCTCGGCGACACCGGCGGTGCCTGACCGCGCTAGGCGCGGCTGGCTGCACCCGATTCACGCAGGCTCGACTCCAGCGAAGCCAACGACTCTGCGAGGAAGGACTCGGGGACCGACGGCAGTCCACCGATTTCTGCCCGAGTGGCTTCCGGGGTATCGGTCCAGTCGTAGGTGAGGGTCACTGTCGTGCCTTCGTCCGCCGTCGCCAGGTCGTAGCGCCACCACCAGCCGCCGTAGCCGATGGGGCCATCGTCCGTTCGTGCTCCCGGCAGCCACGCGATCGTTCGATCCTGCACGTAGGCGATCACCAGATTGTGCATCACGTAGTGCCCACCCGCGGCGTCGAGGAACATGTTGACCGCGAACACCTGCCCCATCGCGGTAATGGGATTCGCATCGACCGCCGCGCGTACCCAATTGCCCGGTTCGGTGTCCTGATGCCGGTTGGGGTCGGACAGAACAGCGAAGATCTCGGCCGGGCTCGCGGCCATCGTTCGGCTCACGACAAGGCACTCTCGGACGGCGTTCATGCGCCGTGGACAGCGTAGGCAATGGTTGCACCGGCAGAAGTCATGATGATTGTGCTCATGCAGGGACAGACTCCTCCGGACACCGAATCTCACCGGCACCGAGTTCCCGAGTCGGCTTCGAGGGTCCGCTCAGCCCGGAAACCCCGGCAGACCATCGATACTGGCGGCATTTCGTTCGGCGCGGTACTTCACCATGCCGTCGACGCCCTTCTTTTCGGCGTGCCGTTGGATCAAGTCGCGTTCGCCGGCCAGATCCATGATCGGTACACCCCAGCCGCAGGAATCGCTGATTCGCGTCACATCGACCGAAATCACTGCGCGAGTGCTCGGATTCGATGGGTGGCGGGCAACCACGTCGTCGAACATGGGATCGCCCGGCAGCCAGACAGATCCCGTTCCGTGCAGACGGACTATTCGCGGTCGGGTGTCGAACGCGGCGAACATCAAACACACTCGACCGTTCTCTCGAATGTGCGCGATCGTCTCCACTCCGCTGCCCGTGTAGTCGACCCACGCGACGTCACGATCCCCCAGCACGGAGAGCGAATCATGCCCTCTGGGTGAGACATTGACGTGCCCGTCACCCTGCAGTGGCGCGGTCCCGACGAACCACATCGGCTGCGCCAGGATCCATGCCTTCAGCGAGTCGTCGATGCGCTCGAATATTTTCCCCACATTCGGACCTTAGCGTTGCCGACGCCCATTGTCGTTCGGCGAATCGATGTCGCTTCGTCTCGCGTCGGTATCGTGGTCCCGTCACCCGAGAACGCAAGGATGCGACACCGAATGCTCTCGATACCAGAGTCCATCTCGATCCCCCTGGGACAGCCCGTGTTCGTTCAGGCACTTCGCTACACGGCATTGTTCGATCAGAAGCCGTTTGCCGAGGCACTGCTCATCTATACCGACAACGGCGCATACAAGATCATGTCTCCGGGCGAGGATCATTACGGCAGCTACGTCTCGTACACCGACGTCGCGGCGAACCCGCAGCACGTGATCTTTCTGTCGTGGCCGTCGGAGGATTGGGACCGCAACGTCGCCTCCCACACTCTGACGTTCAATCCCGATTCCGCGGCGTTCACTCAAGTACTGGTCCTGCCCGGCAATCCTGTGCCTCGCTCGCAGTACGGTTACGCGCTGCCGACTCCCGATCCGCAGAGCGTCGACATGGCGGCATCCTGGGGCCAGGTCCGCGACACCTACGCCGATATCTTCGGGCAGCTGGAGATCCTGACAGCAGCTCGATAGCCGTGACGTCGGTCAGCGCCGGAATGCTTCCACCGCGTCCGCCGCCTGTTCGACGCCTCCGTGTGATCGCACCTTCGCACTCATCGCCGCTGCGCGCGATGCCAATCGGCGAGCCTGGGCAACCGCGTCGGCCAGGCTCGCAGCCGTCACTTTCTCGAATTCGAGGTGCACGCCGACCCCGAGTTCGGCGAGCATCGCCGCGTTGCCGAATTGATCCACCGCCTGGGGAATGGCCACGGTCGGGACGCCGAACCACAGCGCCTCGGTGCAGCCACCCATTCCGGCGTGGGTGATGAACACCGTGGCCGCATCGAGTACGGCGAGCTGCGGAACATGTTCGTGTACTTCGACATTGGCAGGTAGTGCCCCGAGCGCAGCAGGATCGACGCGTCGGCCGATCGAGATCACCACGTGCCAGTCGGTGTTCGCGAAGGTTTCGATACACAGTCGGTAGAACTCGGGTCGCTCGTTGTAACCGGTGCCGAAGGAGATGTACAGGATCGGCCCATCGGGTGCGGTCCAACTGCGGTCCTTCAGGCGTGCCGGGTCGAGGCACGGTCCGACGAAGCGAACGTTGTCGGCCACCCGGTCGGCGTTGGGCTGCATCACTCGCGGAATCAGCGACAGGCAGTGCGCCGGATACGTGATCCACTCCCAGGGATCGGCGTCGATGTCGTTGTCTCGCAACCACGATGCATAGGTATCGCGATACGCAACGCCCGTTGTCGACTCTCGGATAGAGGTCATCCCATCACCGAGATCCTCGGCATATCCGTCCCACGCCACGTAGGTCGGCGAGAGTTGCACGGCCGTCACCCCGTATCGCACACCGAGGACGGGTGCTGTCATTCCGCCGATGTCGTACAGGAACAGATCAGGCTGATCGTCGTCGTAGAACGCGGTGAGCACGGGATACGACGCGATTGCCTCGTCGAGGAAGACCTGCATCGCCGCCGCCGGATCGTCCGGCCACGACGCCTCTCCGTCGGGAAGTATCGAGGAGAACGGGACCACCTCGACGCCCGCGGGCTCGACCACGTGCCGCAGAGAATCACCGACGGCATAGGTGACGCGGTGCCCTCGCCGGACCAGCTCGGCAATCACTGCCAGCGATGGATAGATGTGGCTGGGGGCCGTCGTGCCGATCATGGCGATGTGCATGGTGCCCACCGTAGGGTGCATCGCGCACGGAGAGCTAGTGGATTTCGTTGGCGATCAGATCCAGCAAGCCGGGAAATCGATCGTTCAGCTCCACTCGACGCAGCGTCACTTTACGACTGTTTCCGCGATCGACCTGGAACACCAGTCCTGCTTCCCTCAGCACTCGAAAGTGATGCGTCAGAGTTGATTTGGTGACACCCAGATCGAAGGACATACAGGTTCGCTCGGCTCCGTCCTCGTCGCCGACGAGTTCGGTGACCACCTTGCGGCGCAGTGGATCCGCCAGTGCCGACATCACCGCGCCGAGTTGCATTTCCTCGGGCTCCGGATGCCCGTTTTCGTCAGCCATGAGCTCCTCCCCTCAACAAGGTACGACTTGCGCCGTACCTCCAAACCTGGTCTAGTACGAAAATCATCGTACCTAAGCCCAGGGGGATTCATGAGAGCAGTTCTGCCGGTCGTACTCGCAGCACAGTTCGTCGTACCGATGTCCATCTCGGGCACCGCCATCGCGCTCCCGGTGATCGCCGCAGATCTCGGCTCCGATCCGACGCCGCTGCAGTGGGTCGTCAACGGCTTCAACGTCGCGTTCGCACTGTTCACCGTCGTCTGGGGTGCGGTCTCGGATCGCATCGGTCACCGCACGTCGTTTCGCATCGGCGTCGTACTCACGGCCGTCGCCAGCCTGGTCAGCGCCCTGGCATCCTCACTGCTCCTACTCGACGCCGCGCGGGTGTTCGCCGGCATCGGTGCCGCGGCGGTCCTGGTGGGCTCGACGTCCATTCTCTCGCTGCATTTCCAGGGGACCGAACGAGCGACGGCCTTCGCCCTGTTCGGCACCGTGAACGGACTGGGGTTGGCACTCGGGCCGACCATTTCCGGACTGCTGATCGCCGTACTCGATTGGCGTGGAGTGTTCGCCGCTCAGGCGCTCGTTCTGCTCGTCGCGGCCGTCGGAACACTGGCCCTTCCTGCTCTGCGAAGCGCATCGACACCATCGAAACTGCTGGATTTCGGCCTACTGCGCAACCGCCGCTTCCTCGCTCTGTGCCTGGTCCCGGTCGCCGGAGCCATCGGATTCGTCACCCTTCTCACCTATCTGCCCGCTGCGCTCAGCGCCGTGGCATCCCTCACTCCCGGGCGAGCCGGACTGTTCATGCTGGCGATGACGATCCCGGTATTGATCGCCCCACTGACCGTCGCCAAGCTGACCGAGATGTTCGACGCAATCACCCCCGACCGCATCGTTCTCGCGAGCCTCGGCTGCCTGATTCTCGGCAATCTCGGCATGCTGGCCCTGGAACCCGGCCTCCCGCTCGCCGCCGTCGTGGCCCCGATGATCCTGTTGGGGCTGGGATTCGGGCTCCCGATCGGCCTGGTCGACGGTGAAGCACTCGCGGCAGTTCCACCGCACAGCAGCGGCACCGCAGCAGGAGTACTCAATCTCTTCCGCATCGGTAGCGAGGCCGTGATGGTCGCCGGCTACGCCTGGCTGCTGACGATCCTCGTCCGCGGCCGGGTGCCGACCGTGCCGACGCAGATGCCGCCGCGGCCGGGCCAA